>DATJPW010000208.1:0-14683 GCA_035506215.1 Desulfomonilaceae bacterium | reverse complement strand
CGGGTCCAAAAGCGAGTCGATGAACTCTGTGATCTCACGCAATTCCCACAAGACGGCCTGGGCCGCTTCCCGACTCAACTCTCAGGGGGGCAGCGCCAAAGAGTGAGTCTTATGCGGGCCTTGATGCTCGATCCCGACGTGCTGCTCATGGATGAGCCTCTTGGATCGCTCGATCCAATGATCCGTTCAGGCTTGCAGAAGGACTTGAAGGAAGTTTTCCGGACACTGAAAGCAACGGTCGTTTTGGTTACCCACGATATGGGCGAGGCTATTTTCCTCGGCGACATGATCGTGTTACTCAAGGACGGAGAGATCCTGCAAAAGGGTACGCTCGACGATCTTGTCCAATCGCCTGTCGATCCTTTCGTCACTCGGTTTATCAACGCGCAACGCTGTGCTTTTGACGCTGAAAAGCAAAACACATAATGAAAGCCACACCCGCGATTGTTATTGGGACATTGTTCGCCATCCTAGTCCCTTTCCAACTGTTTTCAGCCGAAGTGACGGCCCCTGAGGTCAAAATAGGGTCAAAAGCATTTACCGAGTCCGTAATATTGGGAGATATCGTGTCGCTCATTGTCCGGGACGCAGGCGCGATCCCTGTGCAACGGCGGGAACTGGGCGGCACTCGCGTGCTGTGGAATGCTTTGCTCAACGGTGAAATAGATATTTATCCTGAATACACAGGCACCGTCAGCGAAGAAATATTGGCTCAGAAGGGTATACATGGCGAGGCGGCAATTCGTCAGGCCCTGGCGGAGCGTGGGATCATGATGACGCGTTCACTAGGGTTTAGCAATAATTATGCAATCGGCATGAAGAAAGAAACATGCAAGAAAATGCAGGTCCACAAGATTTCGGATTTGCGCGGGCATCCGGAGCTCAGGCTGGGCTTTAGTAATGAATTTATGGATCGTGCCGACGGTTGGCCGAGCCTGCGTAACCATTACGACCTGCCTCAGAAACAAGTTTACGGGATGGACCATGATCTGTCCTACCGCGGACTGGAAGCCGGCTCAATCGATGCCACCGACATCTATTCGACCGACGCGGAAATTCAATATTATGATCTCTGCTTACTGGAAGACGATCTGCGCCATTTCTCGGCCTATGCCGCTGTGCTGCTTTATCGAAAAGATCTGTCCGAACGCGCACCCAAAGTAGTTTCCGAGTTGTCCAAACTTGAAGGACAGATCACAGAGCCAGCGATCATCGAGATGAACGCGCGAGCAAAGTTCAACAAAATACCGGAGGGCAGAATCGCTGCCGACTTTGTCACCGCAAAGCTTTCCGTGGCCACGCGGACGCGACATGACACAGCGGTTGACAGGTTTTGGCGGCATACTTCAGAACATCTTTATTTGGTGGCCCTTTCATTGGTTGCGGCGATTCTCGTCTCGATACCGCTGGGCATCGTTGCCGCGAAAAGGCCGAGGATTGGGCAAGTGATATTGGGCTTCACAGGACTGATTCAGACAATACCTTCTCTGGCGCTTCTGGTTTTTATGATTCCTCTTTTGGGCATTGGCGGGCCACCCGCTATCGCCGCCCTTTTTCTTTACAGCCTGTTGCCGATTGTTCGCAACACATGCGTTGGAATTAGAGACATCCCTTCGGATATAAGGGAGAGCGCTGAGGCGCTTGGTCTTCCCGCAAGAGCGATACTTCGGCTGGTCGAGCTGCCCATGGCTTCGAGGACCATCTTGGCGGGGATAAAGACGTCGGCAGTGATTAATGTAGGGACCGCAACACTCGGCGCTCTTGTCGGCGCGGGAGGTTATGGTCAACCAATCCTTACCGGGATCAGGCTGGATGATATCGGGCTGATCATGCAGGGAGCCATCCCGTCGGCCGCACTCGCGCTCCTGGTGCAAGGCTTTTTCGAATTTGCAGAACGCTTCTTTGTGCCGAAAGGCTTGCAGTTGTAACAGATCACACTTGTCATACGGAATAATCGTATGGGGGAGGGAAACAGATGAACGGCAGAGATCAGAACGAAAGCAACCCGTCTACGCTAGCTACGAGTCAGGCGCCGGATTTGAAGATTCCCCACCAGGCTTGTTTGGTGGCGAGACCGCCTGAGCCGTGTATTATCATCATCTTCGGGGCCACCGGAGATTTGACTTCGAGGAAGCTCGCTCCCGGCCTTTATAAATTGCATACAGAAGGCGGCCTGGCTGACCGGTTCGCTATAGTGGGATGCGGACGTCAGAAGATGGACAACGATCAGTTCAGGGAACGGATAAGAAAAGCGGTAGGAGACGCGGATGGCGACCGGTGGAACAGCTTTGCGTCAAATCTTTACTATTACTCGCTAGACTTCGATTCGGACGATTCGTATACCGGGCTCGCAAACCTACTGAAGTCACTCGACGAAAAGCATCACACGGCCGGTAACAGAATGTTCTGTTTGGCGATCCCCCCGCCTCTATACAAGAAGACGGCCGGCATGGTGGGCGAGGCGGGCCTGTCTCGGGAAGGCCTGGACGGCAAGGGATGGTCGAGGCTTGTGGTAGAAAAACCGTTCGGTAGCGATTTGGCAAGCGCCAAGGACCTGGATTTCGGCTTACACCGGCACTGGACGGAGCGTCAGATATTCAGAATAGACCACTATCTCGCGAAAGAGACCGTCCAGAACGTGCTCATGTTTCGATTTGCAAATGCCATCTTCGAGCCTTTGTGGAATCGTATGTTTGTAGACCGCGTCTACATAACCTCGGCCGAGTCCTTAGGTGTGGAGAAGAGGGCCGCTTATTATGAAGAAGCCGGAGTATTGCGCGACATGTTCCAGAACCACATGTTGCAGCTCCTCGCGGTGGTCGCCATGGAACCTCCCTCGCGCTTCGAGGCCGAACAGGTCAGAGACGAAAAATCCAAGGTCTTCGGGTGCTTGATGCCTTTCTCGACCGAATCGATTCAAGAGAACCTGATCTTGGGCCAGTACGGTCCCGGAGTCGTGGGGGGTGTGTCCGTTCCAGGTTATGCGGACGAACCGGGCGTCAACCCACACTCCGCAACCCCTACCTTTGCGATGATGAGAGTTTTCCTCAGCAATTGGCGCTGGCAGGGCGTTCCATTCTACCTGATGTCAGGAAAGCGATTGGAGCGAAAGTTGACCGAAATTGTTGTCCATTTCAAGCAGGTCCCTCACCTGGTCTTTAGTTCGGTCTTGGAAGAGACGATAAACCCCAACGTTTTGACTCTGGGTATTTATCCGGACGAAAAAATCGTCCTGACCTTTGAGACGAAAAATCCGGGCGCGGCCATTTGCTTGAGGTCGGTTACCATGGACTTCAATTATGCGCAAAATTACACGGGTCCTATTTTGGATGCGTACGAAAAGGCCCTTCTTGACTGTATGCAGGGCGATCAGACGCTGTTCTGGAGAGAGGATGCCGTCGAGTTGTGCTGGGCTTTCTTGGATCCGGTCCTACGAGAGTGCGAAGGTTGTGCGGACCCGCGTGAACGTTTATTGCCCTATGAGGCTGGGAGTTGGGGACCCGAGCCCACCAAAAAGTGGCGGAACCAGGGAGCTCGATAACAGGAAAGACTCAGGTCAGGAGCTTAAATTGCTTCTCTCAACATTTTTGCTCCTGATCGTATGGAGGTCCTGGAAGTTACATGACGCAATCCAGACATCGGCATCATAACGGCTAGGTGAACAACCAAAAATCAAGGCAGACCCTTGAACTGTTTGGCGACGTGTTTCATCTGCTGGCGGCATATGCCTTCGTAGATTTCACGCGTCAAAAAATAGTCCGGATTTTCAGCCAGGAAGGACGATGCCACTTCCTGGGCTGCGACGTCGACATCTCGCGTTCGAAGGTAGATCTCTTTCAATTTTGAATACTCGTCTTGTGCGGCTTCGAGGGAACGGTACATGTAATGCCGTGCTTCATCTCCGTGAACAAACCCATAGTGGTCCGCACAAAGATATCCGACTTCCAGCGGCTGCAACTTCTTAAGACTTTCCATGTACTGTGTGTAATTTGAATTGGCCGCAGGGACTATGACGTCCTCGAACGGGATTCCACCGCCATCCGACGGAAACAGGGCCCGAAGTTGCGGCACATACGCTGAAATAGAGCAGGAAGAATGCCCGGGCGTTTCCAGTATGTGTATTTCAATTCCACCGACGTCTATAATATCGCCGTCGGACACCTTTTCCCCCGCTATTCCCAGGCTCCAGTCCAGTTCATATTCATCGTATACCTTCTCCAGTCCCATGCGGGCAGTGACACCGCGACTGAAATCATTGATAGTGGTAATACTGCGAGGATCGCTCAGAATCTGCCACGCACGTTCAGAGGCATAGATCTTCATGGCGGGATTTCGTCCATGCAGAAAAGGCACCACGCCCACATGGTCAAAATGAGAGTGGAGAATCAGCAGGGCTCGGATTTGATCTTCTCTCAGTCCGAATTCATTTAGTTGGCTCATTACCGAAGGCACAATGTAGCTCATGCCTCCGCTAATGATCATCGATTCTTCCCGGCCTTTCAATAAATAGACGCCGGTTTCCGTTGTTCCCAAACGCCATAAATGATCGCAAACTTTACCAGGCGTGCGAACTCTCATAACTAAGGCGGCCTTTCATTTGGTGAGCTGTCTGCGACCATCGGACGCAACAGCTCGCGATTGATGACAAAAGATGAAAACGCGAGTATCTATGACTGATATGAAAAAATCAAGGAGGCGATCCTCCTGTGTCGAGTGGAATATGGAATCGGCGGACGCTTTGGTTGAACTCATTGATGTGTCGGTCAGAATCGGAAAAGCAGTCATATTGTCGCAGCTCAATTGGAAATTGCGATCAAATGAAAACTGGGCAGTGCTAGGCGGCAATGGCGCCGGCAAAACGACTTTCCTGAGTCTTGTTCGTGGCGACATCTGGCCCGCGCCGGAAGGCGGCCGACGTTGGTACCAGCTGAATGGAACCCGTCACGAGGGGCCCGTCGGCTTTCGAGAGTACACCGGGACTGTCTCCTCGGAACTTCTTGATCGGTACAGGACCGGTGGGTGGAACCTGACCGGCACCGAAGTGATATGCACAGGTTTCCGGGGGACGCTGCTTCTGTATGAGAAGCCTGACAAGGTCAAGTTGGACCGCGCGCGCGAAATGCTGGCATTGCTGGGACTAGACCAACTGGCAGATCGGCGTCTTCCGACGATGTCGCTTGGAGAGGCCAAGAAGATCTTAATCGCACGGGCAATGGTTCAGAAACCGAGACTTCTGTTCCTGGACGAAATATCCGCCGGATTGGACCGCGCTTCAAAAGCCACGGTGCTGGGTTTCATCCAAAGAATTGCCGAACAAGGGACCCAAATAATGTGCTCCGCACACGACTCTGAGGACATCCCTATCGCGGTGACGCACGCGCTCACTCTTCGATCGGGTCGTATCATAAAGCAGGGCCGCATCTCGGAAGTGTCCTTTACGAGTAGAAAGTCCAAGAGCAAGGCAAAATGCACGTTTGATGGAGCGCTTGAACAGTCGCTGCAAGTAGGACGGACCGATACGAATTTGACGGCGAAGGATGGACACACCGCGCCAACAATAGACAGAAAAAATCCCCCCATTCCCCCCTTTATTAAAGGGGGGTTAGGGGGGATTTCAAAGGCTATCTCTTTGTTCCCACCGGTCCCCACTTTGAACGCAATTCGATATGGGCTGCTTATTCAGATTGAGAATGCGGACGTTTATCGGGATGGCAAGAAAATTCTCCAGCAGATAACCTGGAATATGAAGCCTGGTCAAAACTGGGTCGTATTAGGGCGAAATGGATCAGGCAAGACCACTCTGCTCAAGCTCATTGTCGGAGACCTCCGCCCATTGTGGGGAGGCACGATAAAGAGATTTGCCCCGGATAATCCTTCGACTATCTGGGAAATTCGGCAACAGATAAGTCTCGTCACGCCGGATCAGCAAGCCGGCCATATATCACAACAAACGGGCCTCGACATGGTTGTTTCCGGCTTCTACTGGAGCGTTGGCCTGCATCAGGAGCCGACACAGGAGCAGATTGCCGGCGCTCGCTCCTGGTTGCAGGTTCTAGGGGGTGAGTCGCTGGAAAACCGGGAAGTTCATACCCTCTCGTATGGGCAGGTTCGAATGCTGTTGATCACTAGGGCAATTGTAACCGCGCCTAAGATACTTCTGCTGGATGAGCCTTTATCCGGATTAGATTCACATGCCAAGCACGGTGTTCTGGCAATCATTGAAAAATTGATCGAGACAGGGACCAGCGTGATCTACGTGACGCACGACGACAAAGAGCTATTTACTTTTTTCACCCATGTGGCGGTCCTTGAGAACGGAAGAATGATTTTTCAAGGCGCTAAAGAGCAATGGGACAAACGCTTGACGGCCGCGAAAGATGCTTAGCATGCGGGCAACTTCCTGATCACGCGATGGTTTTACCGGTCTGTGGCTCGAAGAAGTGAATGTTTTCCGGATTGACTCAAAGATTTTCCACTCGTGGAGCTTCCTCAGTTCGACATCATTGGATTCTTGTCCTGGCGAAAAGAGTGGGGTACACCTTATCTGAAACAAAGAAAATCCCAAGACAAGGTCAGGACTGAAACACATGCAAAGCTTGCCTACCCGGAGAATTGTCAGGGTGCCTCCAGTCTGGGAGTCCGTTCTCGACGCCTCTCACAACGGGATAGTAATTATCGACCGTCACGGGACGATCTTACTATACAATCAGGCTGCCAAGCGTGTGCTTGGGGGTCCGGACGGCTCACTCATAGGGCGCCATATTTCTGAAGTGCGACCGGAGACATGGCACGATCTGAAAGGTGTGCTGGAAACAGGTCGGCCCCAAATCGGCAAGAGAATAGTGCTTCCCGAGGCCACGATAATTGCCAATCGCAATCCCATTTTGATTGACGGTCAGGTCATCGGTGCGATTAGCGTTTTTCAAGACATCTCTGAATATGAAGCGATCATTTCGGCGCTCCAAGGCTACAAAGAACTTCACCGGGAGTTGGAGGCAATTTTCGAGTCTTCTTACGACGGTCTTTACATAACCGACGGTAATGCGAATACGATTCGAATCAACAACGCTTACGAACGTATCACCGGCCTCAAACGCGAAGACTTGATCGGTCGGAACATGCGGGATTTAGTGAACGAAGAGGTCTTTGACCATTCTGTAACGTTGGAGGTGCTGAGCAAGCGGGGTCAGATCACCATGATGCAAAAAATCATGGGAGATAAGCATGTGCTGGTCACCGGGACACCGATTTTTGACGATGAAGGAAAGATCGTGTTGGTCGTCACGAATGTTCGCGACATGACCTTGCTCAGCGAACTCAAGGCTCAACTGGAGGAAAGCCGTCAGTTGAGTTCACGCTACCGTCAATCTTTGGTGGAAAAGGAGAAATTTCGGTACGCTCAGCAGGAGATGGTAATCAAAAGCCCCGCGATGGTTCAAACGGTGCGGAAAGCGGTAAGGGCGGCCGCGGTGGATGCCTCCGTTCTGCTGCATGGTGAATCAGGGGTAGGCAAGAGTATGTTGGCTCGCATTATCCACCTCATGAGCCCCAGAAAGGAGCGTCCTTTTATCAAGATCAACTGTGGAGCGATACCTGCCTCCCTTATTGAAAGCGAGCTGTTTGGTTATACAAAGGGAGCGTTCACCGGCGCTTCCCCGGAAGGCAAAGCGGGACTGATTGAGGCAGGCAGTACCGGAACGATCTTTCTGGACGAGGTGGCCGAGCTGACATTGGAAATGCAAGTGAAGTTGCTTCACGTAATAGAGGAAAAGACGTTTACTCGCCTGGGCGGGACCCGCCCCCGCTCGGTTGACGTTAGAATCATAGCAGCCACAAACCGCGACCCCAAGGAGATGGTCAAAAACGGTACGCTTCGCGAGGACCTTTACTACAGACTTAACGTGATCCCCATTTTCATCCCTCCATTACGCGAGCGACGTGAGGACATCACCGCTTTGGCGCTCAACCTCTTGGAGAGATTCAATAGGACTATGAACCTTAATAAGCGTTTGGCTCCAGGGGTAATAGATCAGCTCCGTTACTACAATTACCCCGGCAATGTTCGCGAACTGACAAACATCGTGGAGCGGATGATCATCCTGGGTGAAGGCAACGAGATTACTTCTGCGGACCTCCCGGCCGAGCTGAGCGAGCTGACACCCATCTCCCATGATCCGGTGGAAGCCGGTTTAAGCCTTAAGGCCGCTGTCGAGAGCCTGGAGCGGGGAATGATCGCCGGGGCTCTGCGCCGTTACAAGAGCCTGTCTCTGGCGGCTCGCGCTCTGGACGTGCATCCTACGACTTTGTGGCGCAAGATGAGCAGGCACGGCATTTTGGGAGTTGCAAAGATGCAATAGAATTGCAAACCTGCAAGGTCGTCCAATCCGGTAATTTGCCCACATCATTCGGAGCAACGGAATCTTCATTCGCCTGACCATCGCGAATCTGCAATAAGCCTCCAACCTCCATGTCACAACTCGACCCATAGATTCCTTGCCTCATCAGCCCCCATTACCTGGCATGCTTGTTGCTCTCCCCGCACTCCGAGACTAAAAATCGATCGGAGGAAAGGAGGCGGGATAATGTTTCAAAACAAGCATGTGGCGCTGTTATGTGTCGCCTTATTGGTCTTAGCTGTATGCCCCTTCTACGCAAGTGCCCAAGAAAAGGTGATAAAAATCGGCGCCATGTACCCTATGACCGGCCGGCCGGGCCAATACGGGCTGGATTCCGTCGACGCGGCCGAAATGGCGGTGGAGGAGATCAACTCCAAGGGCGGCGTGGCCGGTTACAAGCTGGAACTCCTGAACACCGATACCAAAGCCAAGCCCGACTATGCGGTGAGGGTGACTAAGCGCTATATCACCGAAGACAAGGTTCACTTTCTTTTTGGTGTGGTGAGTTCCGCAGTAGGCTTGGCCGTGACGGAGATTTCCAAGCAGTACAAGAAAATCTTCATCGCCACGGACCACGCTTCCACCCAGCTCACTACCGACAAATTGCAGCCCTATTACTTTCGAGTTTCCAACAACACTTTCCAATCAATGGCAGCGGGCGCTCTTTACCTGAAGGAATTAAAGCAGACCAAGCCGTGGGAAACCCTCGCTTATATAGGGCCGGACTATGCTTACGGCCATGACCAGTGGGAAGAACTCAAATACAATCTGGACCGGTTTGGAGTCAAATATAAGGCCGTCGGCGAATACTGGCCCAAGCTTTCGGCCCCTGACTACACTGCCTTCATCACCGCCATAATGAAAGACAAACCTGACATTCTGGTGGCCGGTTTCTGGGGAGGCGACACGGTAGCTTTCATCAAGCAGGCATTACCGTACGGGCTCTTTACCAAGATGCTCTATTTCCATCCCGATGCTGGCGGCAATTACGAAGTGATGCAGGGCATGGGCGCAGAGTTGCCGCTCGGGTTGGTGCTGAGTGCGCGGCATCACAATAACTGGCCGGATACCCCGGGGAACAAGGAGTACGTGCAAAAATTCTTCCAGCGCACCGCCCGGTACCCGACCTATGCTGCTGAGGGCGCTTATGCAGGCGTCTATGCGATCGCTGAAGCGGTTAAGAAGGTCGGCAACCCCGACGACACAGAGGCGCTGGTTAAGGCTTTCGAAGGCTTGAAGATAAAGCTTCCCGAAGATCCCGACGGTTTCACGTCTTACATTGACCCCGCATCCCATCAGATAGTTCAAGTTCAGGCTATCGGCGTGACCGTACCGGATGACAGGTTCCCGCCTGCCAAGCGCATGTTGGGCGAATGGAAGGTATACAAGGCAGAAGACCTCCTGCCGCCCAAGGACTTCCGCAAGAAATAATCTGGTGAATGGTAACCGGCAAAGGGGACGGTGCTCCGATAAAGCCCCGTTCCCTTCTCTCGGGAGTGATTGCAATGGATCTTTCATTCATCTTCATGCAGTTCCTAAGCGGCCTGACCATGGCGACACTTCTGTTTCTCGTGGCAAGCGGTCTCACCTTGATTTTCGGGGTTGGCAACGTTTTCAACTTTGCGCATGGCTCTTTTTTCATGGTTGGCGCGTATCTGGCTTATCAGGCGGTTTCTGCGTGGCACACACACTTCTGGCCGGCGATTCTCGTGGCAGCCCTGGGGGCCGGGATTTTGGGAATGTTGGCGGAGTCATTATTCTTGCGTCGAATATACGGGCGTGCTGAAGAAGGGGGATTTCAGATACTCCTGACTTATTCTTTCATTCTGGTTATCGATGACCTTGTGAAACTGATCTGGGGCACAGAGTACAAGTCCTTGCAGAGACCTGCCGGGCTCACCGGTTCCATCGAGGTCGGTAGCCTCACCATTCCCGCATATAACTTGGCCATCATCGGAATAGGGCTGGTCGTGGTCGTGTTAGCCTGGCTAATACTATCCCGCACGCGTTCCGGCCGCATAGCCCGTGCTGCGGCCGTCGACCGGGAAATGCTAGGCTCCATGGGTGTGAACGTGCCCTTAACGATGACGTTGGTCTTCGGTATCGCGACGGCCATGGGCGGATTCGCTGGAGGATTGGCCGCACCTCTTCGTTCTGTCACACCCGGCGCGGGAATAGAGGTGATTATCGACTCTCTCATTGTGGTGGTGATAGGCGGCATGGGCAATTTCTGGGGCGCCTGGTTAGGGGCCTTGATATTGGGAGAAGTGAACGCCTTTGGCGTGGCGACGGTGCCTGAATGGGCCTCCCTATTCAACTATTTGGTTATGGTGCTGACCCTGATTTTCAAGCCTGAGGGGTTGTTTGCACCCCGGCGGATCAGGAAGGTGTAACCATGGAAAATAAGAAGAATTACAAGGCCGCCTCGTTCTGGGCTCTTTTTATTGTTATCTTTGCCGCAGTGCCCTTGGTGAAGACCTCTGATTATCAGCTTATGCTAGCCAACCACATCCTTCTGTGGGGCATGTTCGCAGTTGCTTTCAATATGTTGTTCGGTCTTACGGGCATGCTCTCGTTCGGCCAGGCGCTATATTACGGTTTGGGAGCATATGCCGTAGGCATGACCGTGCGGTACATGGGAGAAGCCTGGTTTTTGCCCGCCATAGGCGCGGGTCTCGTGGCCGCGATTATACTCTCGATCCTGGTGGGGCTCTTGACTATCCGCTTGAGCGGCGTCTTCTTTACCGTGCTCACATTGGCATTCGGTCAACTGGTCTGGCAGATCGTGTTCACGTGCTATCACATTACCGGCGGAGATGACGGCATACAGGGGATCATCCCTCCCGGTGTCCTCTCCAATCGCGTTGTATACTACTATTTCGCTCTAGCACTGGTTTTAGTGTCTCTTTGGTGTCTGCGGCGTTTGGTGGATTCGCCGATGGGTCTGCTGCTGCGATGTATCCGCCAGAACCCCGAGCGTGTGCGTTTCGTGGGCGGACAAGTGAGACGCAACCAGCTTAGAATTTACATGATCTCTTCGTTCTTCGCTGCATTAGCCGGCGCTCTGATGGCCGGAGTGGATAACTCCATCCATCCGGACATGCTTTATTGGACCACATCGGGCGAGGTCATTCTCATGGCGGTACTCGGCGGAATAGGCCGATTTTTCGGGCCTTTCATCGGCGCTGCGGTAATCATCGTGATCGGTGAGGTCGTTGGCGCACGAACCGAGTTTTGGCCGTTGATCATAGGGCTTGTGATGATGGTAATGGTGCTCCTTCTGCCCAGAGGCCTGGCTGGTGAATTCCAACTCCTCAGGGCTCGTCTGGCGTCGGCTACCAACGGGAATAGAGGTTGAGATGGAACCGGTATTGGTGCTGGATCATGTGGAAAAGGCCTTTGGTGGCCTGAGAGTGACGTCGGACGTGAGCTTTTCGGTGATGCCCGGCAGCATATCGGCCATCATCGGGCCCAATGGCGCCGGCAAGACCACTCTGTTCAATCAGATTACCGGTTATCTTATGCCCGATAGAGGCCGTATCGTGTTCCAAGGAGAGGATATTACCGGCCTGCCGGTTCAGGAAATCGTAAACCGGGGCATGGGTCGTGCCTTCCAGGTCACGTCATTCTTCCCCGAGGAGACGGTCCTGGACAACGTGCGCTTGTCCTGTCTGTCCCGCTTGAATCAGACGCGAAGGCTCATCAAGAATATTTCCTATTTCAAAGAAGCTTCGGAGAAGGCCTACAGCATTTTGGAAAGTCTCGGACTTGAGAAGCAATCGGGCCGACAGGCATTCGAACTGGCCCACGGCGACCAGAAGCTCCTGGATATCGGCATTGCTTTGGGTTTGGAGCCGGCAGTGCTTCTCTTGGATGAGCCTACGTCGGGCATGTCGCCTGAAGAACGTCAGCTCACACGAAATCTGATCACAAAGCTGTGGAAGGAATTCAACCTCACCTTAATATTCATTGAACATGACATGGACACGGTCTTCGGCATCGCGCAGGCCGTTCGAGTGTTGCAGTTGGGTAGGCTTTTGGCCGAAGGCACCCCAGAAGAAATACGCAACAATCCCGAGGTGATTACAGCCTATCTCGGCGAGGAGGTTTCATGAGCCATATATTGGAAGCCGAAGGCTTGAACACCTTCTATGGCCGAAGCCATATTCTATTTGACGTGAGCCTTTCCGTGGCGCCCGGCGAGACCGTGTGTCTCATGGGGCGCAACGGAGCCGGGAAGACAACTACCTTCCGCTCCATTATGGGATTGACGCCGCCCAAGAATGGCAAAGTAATTTTCAAAGGCAAAGATTGCACCGGCATGCCATCCTTCAAAATGGCACGACTGGGGCTGGGGTTCGTGCCGGAGGATCGGCGTATATTCGGACCATTGACGGTTGGGGAAAACCTGGAGTTGGGGACGATACCCGGTCGGAACGGGCGCTGGAACATGCAGACGGTCCTTGAACAGTTTCCTACCATGGTCCCGCTGAGAAACCGATTCGGAGGATCGCTCTCAGGGGGCGAGCAGCAGATGCTGACAATCGCCAGGGCACTTATGGGTAACCCGGACGTGCTGGTGTTGGATGAACCCAGTGAAGGGCTTGCACCAGTGATCGTGGCGGTCCTGAAAGAGCTTATAATTAGCCTCAAGGCCGCCAAGACTACCATTCTGCTCTCAGAACAAAACATACGTTTCGCCATGGGTGTGTCGGATCGTGTGGTCGTCATAGACAAAGGGCATGTGGTGTTCACCGGAACTATGGACGAGTTCAAAAGTGAAGAGACTGTGCAAAAGAAATACTTGGCAGTTTGAGGGTAATTATCGCCGTGAGTGGATCGGTCGTGTCGGCGGCAACGTAACGCTCACACGGCACAACCATGCATTGAGATCGAACCCATCTCATCCTCTACTGCCCCCTACAGTAGGACGCCGTCTCGCCGGTTCAGGCTGATGACCGGCAATCCCGCGTTACGCGCGGGACGGTCCTACCAATTCCCCACCCCTGGCGGGATGAGGTTAGGGGAGGCGGAACGGCGGGCAGCCGGAAATGGCTCAGTTTCAATGCTCGGCAGTATGGTCATGCGAGGCAAATAGGACGGATGTTCGGTTTCCACAACATGGTTGTTCGGATCAATGCGACCCAGAGGTCTTTTGACCTCAAGATAATATCCGATGACCTACTGCGCAGGACTTTGGGCGGCAAAGGCCTGGCCATGCAACTGCTTCTTTCGCATAACTCTCCGAATGTGGACGCTCTGGATCCGGAAAACCATCTGGTCCTGGCTACAGGTCCGACAAGCCGAACGGGCCTCTGGGGTGCATGTCGTCATGGGATTTTCACGAAGTATCCTCAAGCCGGCTACTTCGCGGAATCTTATTCGAGCGGTACCGTCGCCGACTACATTGCCGGCACCGGTTTTGACGCAGTGATAATACGTGGAGCGAGCAAGGACCCTGTTTGGTTGGAGGTTTGCGAGGAAACGATCGGGTTCCACGCGGCTGGTGACCTCTGGGGGCTGGACTCTTGCGAAACCGAGGACCGTATCAAGCTGTGGATTAAAGGGCACCGTGCGGCCGCCAAGGACTGCGGAATAGTGGCCATCGGTCCGGAGGCCGAAAGCCCGGTCTCGGACGTGGAGAATGATGATTGGGGATCAGACGGTGGCTCGGGCACTGGAGCGGTAATGGGTTCCAAAAAGATCAAAGCCGTCGCCTTTTGGGGAGACCGCAAAAAAGAGTTTGCCGACCCCGAACTGATCCGGCGTCTCACTAAAGATATTGCTCGACGGGCCAAGGACAATGCGGGTGGGAGGCCTAACAAAAGCATGGGGTCCTCATGCGACGCTTCAGGTCTCAAGGCGGACCACGCGTGTCCGGCATCTTGCGGGCCCGTGCTGTCCGAGATGATCGATCCGGGCCGGATCCTGGCTGCGGCCAAGGCTTTCGTAGAATGGGAAGATCGGATGACCATTCTTGACTCCCTCATCTTGTGCCGACCGCAACTCGACCTGTACCAGTGGGAAGAATTAGCCGCAACGATCAAAGGCGTCACCGGACTTGATCTGACGAAAGAGGGCATGAGGTCGATTGCTAGGAGCATTGCAGACGATACCCGCCGATTTAATCTCAGGGAAGGATGGAAGCCTGAAAAAGACAGGTTCTCAAGACTCGTTTTCACCGAGACGGTCTCTGAAACACGAAGAAATTTGAGTGAGCGTGACGAGCGACGACTTTTGGCTGATTATTACAAAGAGCGAGGCTGGGACCGTAAGGGCAGACCTCC
>DATJPW010000207.1:0-22409 GCA_035506215.1 Desulfomonilaceae bacterium | reverse complement strand
GCTCATCCAGGTATTTCAAAACCTTGTAGGCAACGCAATCAAGTTTGCCGGTGATGATCCCCCCGAGATTCATGTCGGAGCATCTTTGGAAGGGAGCGAGTGGAGGTTCTCTGTCAAAGACAACGGTATTGGAATCGAACCACCCTATTTCGACAGAATCTTTCGTATTTTTAAGCGGATCGATTCGAGTGCGGATCGTCCTGGAACCGGAATAGGATTGGCCAATTGTAAGAAAATCGTCGAGCATCACGGGGGACGGATCTGGGTCAAATCCAAGCCGGGTAAAGGCTCGACGTTTTTCTTCACCATCCCCCATCAGGTGCCTTTGGACACTTGAATGGGAATGGGAGCCAGGGAAAATGAGGAAATACCCATCATTAACCATGCGGTGGACCTGACCCACCAGAACAGGCAAGGACTATGATCTCTCGAAAATGGCTTATATTGGCAGCGGCGATCGTCGTAGTAGGCGTCCTCGCTTATTCCGGGTGGAAATTCTTGCGGCCCGCGGGATTGCCGGAAGGATTTGTGAGCACCAACGGGCGTATCGAGGCGACGGAGATCGATGTTGCGGCGAAGATTGCAGGCCGCATTGCGGCCGAATTTGTGGACGAAGGCGACCTTGTCGCCGCCGGTCAAGTCGTAGCTCAAATGGACACGGACGTGCTTACGGCCGAGCTCCGGGAAGCCGAGGCAAAACGACGTCTGGCGCAAAGTGCCCTGGCAACTGCCAGAAGCACTGTAGTGCAGCGCGAGAGCGAGAAGGCGGCAGCGTTGTCCGTGGTGGCGCAGCGCAAGGCCGAGCTCGACGTCGCAAGACAGCATTTAACTCGCACGGAAAGCCTAGTTGAGACGGGGGCCAGACCTCAGGAACACCTCGACGACGACCGTGCCACTTTCTACAGCAGAGAAGCGGCATTCAGGGCGTCGGAGGCGAACGTAGCGGCAGCGGACGCAGGTATCGCCACTGCCAAAGCGGCCGTCATCGGATCGCAAGCAGCCATCGAGGCAACGCAGGCGACCATTGAACGAATCCAGGCGGACATCAACGACAGCGCGTTGAAGTCGCCGCGCGACTGTCGCGTGCAGTATCGCATCTCGCAGCCCGCCGAGGTGCTCAACGCGGGCGGTAAAGTGCTGAACCTGGTTGATCTCTCCGACGTCTATATGACCTTCTTCCTGCCGACGGACACGGCTGGTCGGGTCCGGGTGGGGACCGAGGCCCGGTTGATACTCGATGCCGCTCCGCAGTACGTCATTCCGGCATCGGTGACCTTCATTGCGGATGTCGCTCAGTTTACGCCAAAGACTGTGGAGACTGCCGAGGAGCGGCAGAAGCTGACCTTCCGGATCAAGGCGCATATTCCTCCGGAACTGCTTAAGCAACATATTCGTCGCGTAAAAACCGGATTGCCGGGGATGGCCTATGTACGCTTAGATCCTCAGTCCAAATGGCCTGCGAATTTGGAGGTAAGACTTCCCAATGACTAATCGTACCTCCTTCGTCGGCCAATCCGATTCGGCGCCGGTGGCTCGAGTGACTGAAGTCAGCTTGCGGTACGGTAAGACGCTCGCCCTTGATGCCGTGAGCCTTGACCTGCCGGCCGGCCGCATGGTCGGCCTGATCGGCCCGGATGGCGTGGGCAAGTCCAGCCTGCTGGCGCTGATTGCCGGCTCCCGCCGAATTCAGCAGGGCCAGGTCGAGGTGCTCGGGGGCGACATGGCGGACGCGGGCTTCCGCAGGACGGCCTGCCCACGCATAGCGTACATGCCCCAGGGCTTGGGCAAGAACCTGTACCTGACGCTTTCGATCTTCGAGAACGCTGATTTTTTCGGCCGGCTTTTCGGCCACAGCCATGCCGAATCGAAGCGCCGCATCGCCGAGCTGCTGGAGAGCACAGGCCTTGCGCCATTTGCTGACAGGCCTGCCGGCAAGTTGTCCGGCGGCATGAAGCAGAAGCTCTGCCTGTGCTGCGCACTGATCCATGACCCGGACCTGCTGATCCTCGACGAGCCGACGACCGGAGTGGATCCCCTGTCGCGGCGGCAGTTCTGGGAGCTGATCGACCGCATCCGTGCCGACCGGCCGGGCATGAGCGTCCTGGTGGCGACCGCCTACATGGAGGAAGCCGCACGGTTTGATTGGCTGGTCGCGATGGACGCCGGGCGGGTGCTCGCCACCGGCACGCCCGCGGAGCTGCTTTCGCGGACCGGGACTCAGTCCCTGGAGGCCGCCTTCATCGGCCTGCTGCCGGAGGAGAAGCGGAGCGGCCACCGGGAGGTGGTGATCCCCCCGCGCGCGGCGGGCGACGGCGAGGTGGCTATCGAAGCTAGGGACCTGACCATGCGCTTCGGCGACTTTGTCGCCGTCGACCACGTAACGTTCCGGATCGAGCGGGGCGAGATCTTCGGCTTCCTCGGCTCCAACGGCTGCGGCAAAACGACGACGATGAAGATGCTGACGGGCCTGCTGCCGGCCAGCGAAGGCAAGGCCTGGCTGTTCGGCCACGAGGTCGATGCCGAGGACATCGCGACGCGGCGGCGGGTCGGTTACATGTCGCAGGCCTTCTCGCTCTATTCCGAGCTGACAGTCAGGCAGAATCTGCTGTTACACGCACAGCTGTTTCAGGTGCCGAACGAAGAGATCCCAGAGCGAATCGAACATACGGCCCGGCGGTTCGGTCTCGAGGAGGTCATAGACTCCCTGCCCGACTCGCTCCCTCTGGGACAACGGCAGCGTCTGTCGCTGGCGGTGGCGTTGATTCACCAGCCCGAGCTGCTGATCCTCGACGAACCGACCTCGGGAGTCGATCCGGTGGCGCGGGACAGCTTCTGGGAACACCTGATCGAACTCTCCCGCCGCGACAAGGTCACCATCTTCGTCTCCACCCACTTCATCAACGAGGCCGGGCGCTGTGACCGCATCTCGCTGATGCACGCCGGCCAGGTGCTGGTCAGCGACACGCCGACCGGGCTGGTCGAAAAGAGTGGTACGGCCACGCTGGAAGACGCTTTCATCAGCTACCTGCAAGAGGCGGCATCCAAGGGTCAGGCCGCCGAGCCGGCGGCGGCGCAAACCGTGCTGGCCAAGGCGGGCGCGGCAGCGGAGTCCGACTCCACCCCGAGCCGAATCAGCTCCTGGTTCAGCCTCCAGCGGCTGCTGAGCTGCAGCTACCGCGAGCTGCTCGAGCTGACCCGCGACCCGATTCGCATGACACTGGCTGGGCTGGGCAGTGTGATCCTGATGATCATCATGGGTTACGGCATCACTCTGGACGTGGAGCACCTGAGCTTCGCCGTGCTCGACCGCGACCAGACGACCGCCAGTCGTGATTACATCCTCAATATTTTCGGCACGCCCCGGTATTTCGTCGAACAGGCGCCGATCGTCGACTACCAGGACCTCGACCGGCGGATGCGGTCGGGCGAGCTTAGCATGGCGGTCGAGATCCCTCCCCGCTTCGGCCGCGACCTGGAGCGCGGGCGGCCGGTGCAGGTCGGCATCTGGATCGACGGCGCCCAGCCGAATCGCGGCGAAACGATCCGGAGCTACGCGCTGGGCATGCATGCCCTTTGGCTGGCCTACGTGGCCCGGCATCGCCTCGGCGTGCGCCAGCAGGTCGGCCTGGGTCAGCGCAGCCTGGTCGAGCCCGCGACCATTGAGCTGCGCTATCGCTATAACCCGGACGTCAAGAGCCTAGTGGCATTCGTGCCGGCGGTGATCCCGCTCCTGCTGCTGCTGATCCCGGCCATGCTGGCCACGCTCTCGGTGGTTCGCGAGAAGGACCTCGGCTCGATCATCAATTTTTACGTCACGCCAACGACGCGCCTGGAATTCCTGCTGGGCAAGCAGCTCCCGTATGTGATCCTGGGGATGCTCAACTTCCTGCTGCTCGCGGCTCTCTCGGTAACCTACTTCGGGGTGCCGCTGAAGGGGAGCTTCGCGGCCGAGGCCGCGGGCGCGCTGCTCTACGTCGCCTGCGCCACCTCGTTAGGGCTGCTCATCTCGACCTTCACGCGCACTCAGGTGGCGGCTCTCTTTGCCACTGCCGTGCTCACGCTCCTTCCTTCTCTCATCTTCTCCGGACTCATTGACCCGGTTTCTTCGCTGGAAGGGGCCGCAGCCCTGATCGGGAGCGTCTACCCTACCACGCATTTCCTCACGATCACCCGAGGCACCTTCTCGAAGGCCCTGGGCTTCTCCGATCTGTACCGCTCGTACGCGCCGTTGCTGATCGCCCTCCTGGTGCTGGTCGGATCGAGCGTGGCGCTCTTGAGGAAACAGGAGGACTGAGCTATGCGCATGGATAATATTCTGCACTTGGGAGTCAAAGAGTTTTGGAGCCTGATCCGCGACCCGATCATGTTGGTGCTGATCGCCTATGCCTTCACGCTGGATATCTATTTGGTCGGGACCGGGGTGGCCGACACGCTCCACCAGGCGCCAATCGCGATCGTGGACGAGGACCAGTCGCCGTTGTCTCAGCGGATCGTCAACGCATTCTACCCGCCGTGGTTCTTGCCTGCGCGGATGGTGACAATAGACGAGATGGATTCGCGGATGGACGCCGGGCTGGACACCTTCGCCCTGGACATCCCTCCCAAGTTCCAGGAGGACGTGCTGGCCGGCCGCGCACCCGCGGTCCAGCTCAACGTCGATGCGAACCGGATGCTCCAGGCCTTCAACGGCAGCGGGTACGTCCAGACGATCGTCAACGGCGAGGTGCAGACGTTCCTCCAGCGCTACCGGTCTGTCCCCCGGCCGCCGGTGGATCTGGCGTGGCGGGTGCGCTTCAACCCCAACCTGGACCGGTACTGGTTCATGAGCGTGGTGAAACTGATCGACCAGGTCACCTTGCTGGCGATGATCCTCACCGGCGCCGCGCTGCTCCGCGAGCGCGAGCGCGGCACGATTGAGCACCTTCTGGTGATGCCGGTAACGCCGTTCGAGATCATGACGAGCAAGATCTGGTCGATGGGGCTGGTGGTGGTCGTCGCCTGTTCCTTATCCCTCACCCTCGTCGTGCGGGGGCTGCTGTCGGTCCCCATCCAGGGTTCGATCCCACTCTTCCTGTGCGGCGCAGCGATCCACCTGTTCGCCGCCACGTCGCTGGGCATCTTCCTGGCCACCTTCGCCGGCACGATGCCGCAGTTCGCCCTCCTGCTGATCCTGGTCCTGCTGCCGCTACAGTCGCTGTCCGGCGGCCTGACCCCGCGTGAGAGCATGCCCGAGTTGGTTCAGTACGTGATGCTGGGGGCGCCGACGACGCATTTTGTCATCTTCGCCCAGCAAATCCTTTACCGCGGGGCCGGCATCGACGTCGTCTGGCGGCCATTCCTCGCTCTCGCGGTGATCGGCGCAGGTTTATTCAGTATTGCGCTCGCACGCTTTCGTAGGACGGTTGGGACGATGGCTTAAACATCGCTCATAGTCCTCATGCTTATTAGAATGTTAGCAAGATGCGGCCTTTGGTGCTAACGAGCACAACCGAAAAGTGAGGACTTCAATTATGAAAACAGGTGCAGAACTGCAACGGGATGTTGTGGAACAACTTGGATTTGCCTTGACCCTCTATGGTCCGCTGACGCTCAGGAGGCACTTGAAATGAAAGAAAAAGCTCTATTCTTTGACCCTTTTCGCATTATCAGTCCCAAGCACAATGCCGAGGCTCTCAGACTGGAGGATCTGCATAGCCGGCCGGTTTCCGAGGCCGTCTCTTTGCAGGAAGGCTTGCTGATGATGAGCAGCAAGATCATCGAAATGATCAGGCTTCTTTCAAAATGTGTAGTCAGTGGGTCACAGAAACAGATGGATGCCTGTGAGTCTCTGGCAAAGGAAGTTCATCAGCAGGAAAAAGTGCTCACCACAGACCTCGCTTCTTCAAAATTGAGGACAGATCTGCTGAAGGGCCTTATCAGGTTTCCTTACCGCATGGCAGGAATAGGGGACATGCTTGAGCGTATCTTGAACCGTTGCCGGGTCAAGGGTCGGGACGGTATACCTTTTACCTACAAGGCCCATGAGGAGCTTCATCAACTCTTTGTGTTTTTGTCTGATATGATCACCAACCTACGTGATTCCCTTGTAACACCCAACAAGGTTATCCTTGAACACATTATGTCCCAGAGCAAGAAGTTGGGCCAAATGCTGCTAGATTTCAGGTTGGCCCATTGGAAGCGCTTGGAAGGAGGATTCTGTTCCCCTCTTGCATCGTCAACTTACTTGGCTATATTGGATTCCATGACGGCAATAAACGAGCATCTAAACAGGATGTGCGCTACTCTTCTTGAACTTGGAACAACATCTTCAGCTGTCGGCGAAGCACGTGAACAAGCAGAGGAGAAGAGGGCGTGAACTATTGAAACAAGTTGAAGATCGACGGCTGATCCGCGATTTGGTTTCAGGTCCTAGTGGGGGGAGGCTCAGATGATGATTCCCAAAAAAAAATTCTGTTCTGCACTGACTTCTCCGAGAATTCATTAGCCGCTGGCCAATGCGCCTGTGAATATGCCAAGGCCTTTGGGGCCAGCCTTGCAATTGTCCATGTCACCGATCCTTGGGCGGTACCCCTGGCCTTCTACGTACGCAACATTCCTATTCTCATTCAGACAGTTGTTGCTGATCAACTTCAAAAGAGTGTCGCGAGATCAGTGAATACGGAACTCGAATCCATGACGAAGGAATTTCGGTCGGCGCTGAAAGAAGTTAAGACGTATTCCAGAATAGGAATTCCATCTGAACAGATAGTTCGGTTAGCCGCGGAGGAATGCATCGACCTGATTGTGATGGGAACTCATGGAAGGACAGGATTCAGGCTCATGGTGCTCGGGAGCGTGGCTGAGAATGTTCTTAGAACAGCCGGTTGCCCGGTCTTGATTGTTAGATTTTCAGCTCACGAACCTCCCGGTGGTCCAGAGTAAAGATGAGTTGACAGTTCCGCTCTACCATTCTGTGGGAAAAAATACTGGGACAGATTCATTGTCGTTAAGAGTGGGGTGCAATGAGTGACTTTGAGGTTCCTGAGCCTTTGGACGATTTTCGGGCCATGTATCCTACACGTTACCAAACAAAAGCTTTCAGCCGGGATGGGTTTCCAATAACTATTCGGCCCATCAAGCCTGAGGATGCGCCGCTACTGGTAGAAGCCTTCAAAGAGCTTTCCAAGCGTTCAATTTTCTTCCGATTTTTGGACGTGGTTAAGGAACTGCCACCGAAGTGGATTAAGCGCTTTACCCGAATAGATTACGCCCGTGATGTTGCCATGGTGGCCATCCAAGAGATTGAGTCTCGCGAGAGGATTTTGGGCGTGTGTCGAATCATGCGGGATCCGCAGGAGAAGGAAACTACCAAGGGAGAATTTGCAATAGTAGTAGAAGATGCTTGGCAGGGAAAAGGCATAGGAAACTTGTTGGCGAAACATTCCATAAGTGTCGCGAGGAAACTGGGGATAAGGTCTATTTGGGGCATTGTTTCCCCAGAAAACAATAAGATGCTCGTTATGGCTAAAAAACTGGGTTTTTCGGTGGAGCTAGACGTCGAAGCACTTGTTTATGAGATAAGGATGGAACTAAGCTCCGACGGTTGAGGACAGATCGTCAGAGTCAAATTGACGCCTCTTTACCGGTGAAGCCGAACTGGAAGTTAGTTTAGCTGTTCATTACAATTAAATTAAGGTCATCGGAAGCCATCAAGGAGATTTCAGATAACCAATCACTTGACAGCTGCACCCAGTTTCTTCAGCTCCTTTTTAGCATGTTCATTACCCTGGTCGGCAGCCTGTTTATACCACTTGATTGCTTCCGTCCGGTCCTTTTTCACTCCTGTCCCATTCTTGTACATTACCCCCAGATTGTTTTGAGCATCAGCATTTCCTTGTTCAGCGGCCTTTTTATACCACTTCACCGCCTCTCCGTAATCCTTGGCAACTCCTGTCCCATTCTTGTACATTACCCCCAGATTGTTTTGAGCATCAGCATTTCCTTGTTCAGCGGCTTTTTTATACCACTTCACCGCCTCGCCATAATCTTTCGCCACTCCCAAGCCATCCCGGTACATTACCCCCAGATTGCCTTGAGCCGTCGCATTTCCCTGTTCCGCGGCTTTCCTGTACCATTTCACTGCCTCATCGTAATCTTTGGCGACTCCCCAGCCGTTCTTATACATCAGTCCCAGACTGTTCTGAGAGGCGATACCTCCTTGTTCAGCTGCTTTTTTGTACCACTTCACCGCCTCATCATAATCCTTGGCAACTCCAAACCCATTCTGATACATAAACCCTAAGCCGTTTTGACCATGAGCATTTCCTTGATCCGCGGCTTTTTTGAACCATTCCAGCGCCTCGCCATAATCTTTCGCCACTCCCAAGCCATCGCGGTACATTACCCCCAGATTGCTTTGAGCCAGGGCATTTCCTTGATCCGCAGCTTTTCTATACCATTTAATAGCCTCATCATAATCCTTGGGAACTCCGGACCCATTCTGGTACATCAATCCCAGATTGGTTTGAGCACTGGAATTTCCTTGATCCGCGGCTTTTTTGTACCACTTGACCGCTTCACGCTCATCCTTGGGGGCTTCGAGTCCTTGCGCAAACATCCGACCTAACAGCAATTGAGCCACAGGATCGCCCTGCTGACCGGCCTGGCGAAGCCATTTCCCTCCTTCCGGGCCTTTATACATTCCAGACAACTCTCCCTGTGTAGCAGCATCGCCCCGAGCAGCCCACAGAGTCCCAAGCCGTTCGGCTTTTTCCCTGTACTCCGAGGACGGGGCTGAGACCGGTTGTGGCGGTGTCGGGGCTGGGAGAGAAGCCTCGTGCGGACGTGTCGGCGATGACGGATTGCAATAAAAATCATCCAGCAAAGAGGACAATATCCAAGGGGTCTGTTGTCCTCCCGTTTCTTTGTTGACAGCCTTTGCCACCAGTTTTAACGCCTGTTCTATCGGAATGTCCTGCACCTTCAGGGCTTCCATGAGATGCTTGGTATAGGGACTGTTTCTCTCCGTACCGTCTGCAGCTACTGAATCAGGTGATGCTGCATAGGCAATAAAAGTTCCTTTAGGAGCATCCATCTTGGACAAACCCGTACCGGGAGATCGGAACAATCCTTTGAACGGGTTATTCCGACAGGCGTCCAGGATAACGATGTTAGCCCGATTCCTGGACTCTTTCATCTTCGCAAGGACTAAACCTGCATTGAGAGTCTTGAAACGAACATCAGCCTCCGACCGAATGGGAGATCCAAGCGGAATCAAATAATTTTCGCCCCGAACCTGAACCCCATGACCTGAAAAATAAAACAATGCCACGTCACCGTTCTGGATCTCCTGAACGAATTTATTGACCGCTTCCTCCATTTCGAGATGATTCACATTTGTTTTTGTCTGAACGGCAAATCCTAATGTCCGTAGGACACCCGAAATATCCTCAGCGTCATGAGCCGGATTCCGTAATGGAGCAACTTTATAGTCGCTGTTTCCGATAATCAGTGCGACTCTTCTTTGATCCTTTATGGATACCCCTGACTCTGAGGAACTTCGGCGTACAGCCTTCGAGGTCGGTTCATCAGCTGCCAAGGAAGAGGTGTTGAATAACGTGAAGGAGACGGAAACTAAGATAATAAGGATGACAGCGACTTTGGAATAACTTCTCCGGCGGGGTGAATCATCTAAAACCAGCGGTTTCATCTTGATGATCCTTTCCCACAAGGGAATTCAACTTAAGGATTTTACCAATCCTATCGTGCCATAGTTAACGGTTGGAGACAAGAGGAAGGGTCACCTGTTACGTGCATATTGGGTAAGAAGGACTTCCTTCTTGAGCAAGCATTCCGCCCATTCTCGGGCGTACCTCATCTATCATCAGTCCACGGTGCTCTTCACCGCTGCATTTGCAAAGACTGCATAATTATTAGCGCACCATTGGAAAACATGACAACAGATGAACAAACTACTCAGTTATCTGAGCCGAGGACCCAAATAAATTACACATTCTCAGGAATGTTTCATTCCCAAATCTGGCTCTCTCTGATAAAAACCGACACGATTTTCCCGAAACCGAATGGTTTTTATATGTGAGAAGAGAGACCCCTCCTAAATCACACCTGGCTCACTATCAGCTCGTGGAGCGGATTATACGCAGCCACCGTACTGCTACCCGTTTTGTCCCGCGGCACATTTCGGGCAGAAAAAAGAGACTGATGGACGAGCACGAAATCGAGGTTCACACTATTGCAAAATCGTGGAGAGAGCCGGATTTCCTGTTTTTCAAAGTGGAGACGGGCTTTGGGTTGATGTCCATAATACTTTCCCTGGTATGGAGGAGGGCATTTTGGTAGATAGATTTCTCGATACTGTGGTCAACTGGATGAAACACACAGAGACAATGGTCCAGGCTACGCCGTGACTAAGACGAGGGATACCAATGGGAGCGAATTCTCTCAAAGAGGACAGGAAAAAGCTAATGGAGGAAACCAGAGAATCCCGGCTGCTTCTGTGGAAATTGATACGACTCAGGCATCCCCAGTGGAAATTGACCGAGCGGTTGATAGCAACTGATGAAATCTCCGAAGAACTTAAGCAAGCGCTGAGTGGTCATCCCAAGAGCAGAAGGGTTACTTTCAAGAAATGGCAGCGTATGCGGTTGTGGCCCCCGCCAGAAATCCTTCATGATCGCCAGGAGCAAGCCTTGGAACACCAGAATGGCTGAGCTACGTGCAACAGACCATCGAAGGACACGACAGGTTGTTTCCGGTTCTGAAGAGTGGACGGGTTGTGCTTTTTCGGAAAGAACGTTGATGCGCCGGATAGACCGAAAGGCACTGCCAATATCGTCAAATTTGCTTTGCGTCTTCCGCATATCTTCTGTTAGCCTGATCGGGTAAGTCGCCTCATGCCTCACTGGTCTAATGTTGTTGCGCTCTGGCACGAAAGTTAATGTTTGTCACACAATTTGTTCCGAAATATTAGATAATTGTGCATATTTTATCATTCATTGAACCTAAATTGCTTGACAACTTACTAATAATACGGTACATTATTATAGATAACAACAGGCCCCATATCCATTTGCCCGCGTCTTGGCGGGCTTCTTTTTGGATCATTCCCTTAGCTCCGCAAATGTTACTGTCGAGGTAGAAATGCATGCAACGACAGTACGATTGAAGAGCTGAGAGTCCCAGTGCCGACGGTTGAAGCGATATGAAAACTCGGCCAAGTAGCGGTCAAGGTGCTTCTCACTCACACCGTGATGGACACCACGTATATTCCCCTTGAGGTTGGCAGTCAGGACATGGACCCATCGGAGTTGTTTCAGTGCTTCCTTGTCTTTGCTGACCACGTGAGGCTCATGGACAAATCCGTTTGAAGCGAGGGCGAAATAGGCATGCCAACCGTCAGTCCTGATCTTCGTATTCGGAGCAACTTTGTCACGGCTCAGCCCCAGGATCTGTCTGCTACTGACGGCCGGAACGTGTTTCATCACGGCAAATCCAGGGTGATCCCCTTGACTCTCGGCAGCTACAACGATTTTCGCCTTGCCTTTGGCTCCCCGTCCTCTCGCACCGGATTTTCTCGGGCCGAGGAAAGTGTCATCCATCTCTACGAGGTCAGCCAGCTGGTACTGAGCGTCTCGGTCGGCCATGGCTTTGCGTATCTTATGGCCCATTGTCCACACCGTCTTGTAAGACGAGATACCAAGCATCCGCTGGAGACTCAGCATCGAGGCACCGCTCTTCTGACGGGTCATCATGAAGATCATCCAAAACCATTTCACCAGTGAGGTTCTCGTCTTATGAAAGATCGTGCCCGCGGTCACCGAGACCTGGTACTTGCACTTACTACACTGGTACAGCTTGCGCGTACTGTGAAAGCAATATTGAGAGTGGCCGCATCTTGGACAAAGATAACCCTCTGGCCATCGAAGCTGAAACAGGTGCTCCATACAGGCTTCCTCGGTACAAAACTTTTACTGGAACTCCATCAAACTCAACTACTGTTGCTTCAATACACTTCACCCTCCCCGTTAACGTCGTGGCGGTTTATAGTACATTTGCGGAGCAAAGGCAATAATCCATAAAGTTCGTCCAAATAGCCCGAGGATGCCACGATCCAGTCGAGTTCCGGAACGTAGTTGAAAATAACCATTTTCATGCGCCGGACCTCTTCATCTTGATTTTTCCAGGAATAAAAGATTTTCCCACTCTTTTGGCGGCATATTTCCTGAATGAAGTTCCGTCCGGTTGCGTCCGATGACTCGAAATAATTTTGGCCTTCGAGCTTAGGATGGATGACAAGGTTCCCTTTGCCGTCCATCACAAAACAGTAACCCGTGCGGCCAAGTCGAAGCGACAGGATGCTCTCGCGAAAATCCTCCGTGTTAATCAGCGTCCTGAACTCCTCTCGGTAAGATGACACAGAGATAATCCAGTCCCAGGAAGGGAAATACGTCATGTAGAGAGCTTTCGGACGGGCGGCCACCTCTCCGGGATTTTTCCAGTCGTACTCGATGTATCCTTCTTTTCGGGACATTTGTTCCCGGACAAATGGGAAATAAGAAAAATCGACACCCTGCACGCCCTTTTGGGGATGCACAACGGCCTCACCTGCACTGTTACCACAATATATGTAACCTGTTTCCCCTATTCTTTGGCTGAAAAAGATCTCTATCGCGCGACGCTTCGCTTCTTCTTCCGACAACAGCCCTTGCTCATGTAAACTGTAGAAGTGCTCGGCGATCTCTCGATTTTTCTCTGCCACCGCTCGAAGGTGATTTTTGATCGACACCGTGATCGACGTCCGCACCATGTCAAGGATCTTAGCAGTGGAGTTGTTGAGTTCTCTTTCGATGTCAGCCTCAATTGTTCGTCGCACGAGAGTGTAGACAACGCTGCCAGCTATGGCGAGGGCGAGAATGAAAAAGGCGGAGTAACTCACGAGAAGCTTGTATCGAACTGGAAGATCGCGGAAAAAGCGAGGTGACTCAACCGCATACAAGATGTTGTGGTTACAAATGAGAGTTATACTTAACTACTAGTGCTCTGTCTCCAAAATATCTGGTCCATTGGCTTCTTGTGATTACGTATAGATAGACAAGGCGGAACCTCCAGTTATTTGAGAGACAGAGCACTAGGGACAAGGAAGAGAATGGGAATGAAAAACATTGAAAAATTAGGGTGGTGCAATGATTGTAAAGAATGGATTCCTCTAAAAGAACATTGGCTACCTGAACACAATAATCAAAAAGGGGAACAATGCAAAGGCTCCCGTTATTCCTATTGGGGATTTGAAATATCGGATTAAAAACGAACAGGAAGCAATCGCTGTAGCCAAATGGATAGAAAGAGACGATGGTGGTTGTCTTGATCACTCAGTGGGGTCTGGACACACAATGAATTGTGGAGACGGACGCAATTGTGAAGACGAGCGGCTCCGATGGGCTAAGGCATTAGCAGAATATTTGTTAACCGACTCATTCAGGCAGACCACAATATCTAGTGGGTAGTTGAGTGAAGGAGATGGCCCTATTCTAAAATTATATACCCATCCATCTCGTTTCCACCTTGGGCCTGGCAGCCATGTTCCGATGGACCTGCCAAATGAGTACGACTTTGGATGCATATTGCTTCCACGCTAGTTTTCCGAAAATTTCAACGACCACCCGAATCCAACCTCGTTGGGTCGCATCTAATCATGCAGGACAAGAGGTCCAAAATCCACAGGAGCATCAGGAGGTCCACAATGAAGACTTCATTATACGTTGCGATACTCATTGCCACACTAGCTGTAGTTCCAATTTTGTCCTCTGCCGTTCTGGCGGCACAGGATTCCGCTGGTTCTGACCACAATTTGTGCATACAGAGCTGTGCATGGCCCTTCAGCAACAACGCTGGCCAATACCAAACCCAGGCCAATTGCACGGTTGGCTGCGATAGCTCGTTCTGGAAGGCGTTTGACAGGAAGGCAAGAGAGCTTGACAAAGGCCCTAAGTAGATGAAAGGTGGGGGGGAAACCCAGAAAATCTTCGCGTAGAAGTGAAGCTGGGGGTTCCCCTATCAGGCTCCTTTTATCTGTATTTCTTGCAAAAACCCGGCTTCTCCTTTTACTGACATGGCGCCAGGCTTAGCCATTTGCCTTCCGAGGGATTTTTTTCACACAGGTAGGGGCCTCTCTGTGCTGTTAAAGAGGTGGGGAAAAGGGAGGCTGTATTTGGGTGATTGAAACGTCAACGGACATAAGAAGCCTGCATCTGCTGGTCTGTGCACGTGCTTTGCCCTCGGAGGGACCTCTTGGCTGATCAAACGGCTGATCAAGGTCGGAGCGAAAGTAGCGTATCACGGTCGGAGGTGGCAAGTGCATGTGGCTTCGGCGTTTCCCTTGGCTCGACACTACCGCGCTGTTTTCGGGTGACGAGCACGACGGCAAAAATGGTTGACGGAGTGACGGAGGGTGAGGTACGCTCAGAACCAGCGCATAAAGGGTCTTCTCAGTAACGTGACGACGGTTTTGCCTTTCTGGGACCTCGTAGGTGACCACGCGGGGACCTTTTCGGGTCAAAGCAACCGTCCAGCAACTCCCGTACCGGCCCAAAGGCCTCCAAAATGGAAAGACCGGAGCATAATTCCGACTACAAAGAATGCGGTGCAGACGGATGGGTGACAAAGGCCGAAGAGGAAATGGCAAAGATCTCATAACAGCAATTACCAGTTCCAGGGGGAGGAATGATGGAATGCCCCGCTTGTCACGCAGAGAATCGTGAAAGCGCTAAGTTTTGCAACCACTGTGGTGTGACATTGGAACAGGCCTGCCCTGCATGTGAGACGACCAATCCTTTCGGAAGCAGATTTTGTGATGCCTGTGGTCAGCCATTGGACGCAAAGCTACCATCAGGTCATGCCGTCCTGGCTCGCCTCTCCGCACCCTCAATCGTAAAATTGCGCAGAATCGTTCTCAGGTGCCTTACAAGCGCTAAGAAGTCGTCTCGGATTCGCTGTTGATCTTTCGCAGCAGCCGTTTATGATGGATCGAAAGGGAGTGAAATTCTTATTCTTCAGGGAGATTTCGAGGCAGAATAGTGATGATTGGGGCAGGAGCTTTGCAATGCATAAACCATAACGTTCCATGCCTGAGACGTTCAGTTGGGTAATGGAAAGAAAGTAGGTGATCGGTGCAGACGTCCTATCCGCTCAAAGATTATGTGAAATTGAGTCGCAGCCGGACGCAACGGTACTGGTCGGCGGAGCGAGAGGTCGTTGCGGATGCGAATCAAATTAATGGATTCTTCAATGATAAAGCAAGATAAAGCAAGAAAGGAGATCTGATTATGGCACTTGCAGAAGAAGTGTTCGGATTCTATATTCCGACTGTCACGTTGATGGGTATAGGGTGTCACAAGCAGACCGGCGACTGGGTCAAAACGCTCGGTTGCAATAAACCACTAATCGTAACGGACAAGGGCATCACTAAGGCAGGCATTACCGATACAATCGCTGAGATTATCAGGAAAGGAGCAAATGCCGAAGTGGTAGTGTTCGACGAGACCGTCCCCAATCCAACTGATAAGAACGCTGATGACGGTCTCGAGATTTTCAAGAAGAACAAGTGCGATAGCATTGTTTCACTCGGCGGCGGCAGTGCGCACGATTGCGGCAAAGCCGTCGGCATTCTGGCCACGAATGGCGGTAAGATTAATGACTATGAGGGGTTGGACAAATCGTCTAAAAGCATGCCGCCATTTATCGCAATCAACACCACAGCAGGCACGGCGAGCGAAATGACCCGATTTTGCATCATTACCGACACGAGCCGCAAGGTGAAAATGGCAATTGTGGATTGGAGAACGACACCGAACGTTGCCATCAACGACCCGCTGCTCATGGCAGGTATGCCTCCAGCACTCACGGCTGCCACCGGAATGGACGCCCTCACGCATGCTGTCGAGGCTTACGTATCAACAGCTGCGACTCCTGTGACCGATGCGTGTGCGCTTCAGGCAATGAAACTGATAGCCAACAACCTCCGAGCTGCTGTGGCTAACGGCGGCGACATGGGAGCGCGGGATAGCATGGCCTATGCTGAATATCTCGCAGGGATGGCCTTTAACAATGCCAGCCTCGGCCATGTCCACGCTATGGCACACCAGTTGGGCGGCTTCTATAATCTGCCGCACGGCGTGTGCAACGCTATCCTGCTGCCCGCTGTCGAGCGCTTCAATCTGATCGCCAAGGTCGATAGGTTCGTAGACATAGCAAAGGCGATGGGTGAACCGGTAGAAGGTCTGTCCAAGAGGGCTTCCGCTGAAAAGGCGCTTGACGCAATCAAGACGCTCTCGAAGGATGTAGGCATCCCGAGCGGCCTGAAGGAGCTCAACGTCAAGGAGCAAGACCTCAAAACGATGGCAGAAAACGCTCAAAAAGACGCTTGCGGACTGACCAACCCGCGCTGCCCAACCCTGGAAGACGTCGTCATGATTTACAAGTGGGCTATGTAGCCTGCAACCCTTTGGGCAGGGTTCGCCCCGCCCACATCCCGACGCAAACTATCCGGCGCGTCGGGTGGGGCAAGTCATGGGCTCGATTCGGAGAAAACTAGTGCATGCTACCGGCAAGAAGCTTCGGAGGGAAGGTAACTCGACACAAGACTCGCGGTAAACATTGTGGCGGCCAAATCGCTCGCTACCACGCACTGTTTCAGAGGCAATTGGACAGAAAGAATTACTCGTGGGCGCTTGGACTACAACTTGAAGGCCACTTGGCTATCGAGCGCGCAACGAATACGTTAAAGGACCCTAAGCACTGTCTTGGACCTGAACTCACCCGAGATCCTGGAACTTGTGAATTCTCAACCCAAGACTCCCGAGGAAATTGCCCACGAGCATTTCGAGCCTCAGGTGCTCGAAGGTTTCGGCTTCAAGCTCGCGATAAACGAGTTGCTAACTCATTGCGAACTCATGGAGTTCAGCGGGAACATCGCGTGGACTGAAGGCAATTTAATTATTTGGAAGCAATCAGAAAGATACAACCATACGGGATATTGGTTCACAACTCATTCATCGTGGGTTACGACTTTGATACCCAAGCGACATTTGACGAATTAATGGGCTACAAATTCAGCTTCCTCTTCCAGAGTCAGGTGCGCGTTTCGTCGACCACTCCGTCCTGTTCTCTCCACTACCCCCGGACCAAACCGATTGTAATCCGAAATCAGATTATGAACGGTTCCCTTTCCCATTCCCACAACATGCACTGCTATTTCCTTGGCCGGCACCGGATCAACGGTAGCGTGCAATATGACCAGCCATTTCTGTGCGATCCATGGATTCCTTGACGTCCGTATTCGCTTCCTGATCTCTTCTTCCGAAAGATCCTCAAATGCTCTCGTCACTCTACCCATGGTCACCTCCAGTTAAAACTGCGGCAACCTCATACCACATTCCGCGTATGAACGCGAGTTGGTATAACATCTTGCAAGGTAAGCACAATCTCATCGAGGCCTCGAAGAAAATATCTGGCACGAGACTTGCTTAACCTACGGTATTAAATCATTCAGGTTGGCTCATACTGGCAGTGGTGGAGTGATAATGGATTGGTTTCATCGAGACCAGCTCTAGGCTACCTGGTTCGAAGACGGTCAAGGTGAGAGCGAAAGTCGCGTATCACGGTAGGAGGTTGCGGGTTCATGTGGCATCGGACTTTGTCTTGGCTCCATACTACCAAGCTGTTCTTGGGTTAAGGCCAAGCAATTTATTTTGACAAAAGAGCGGAGGTGGAGGTACATTCAAAAAAAAAAGCAACAGACACAGGCATTTTTGTCAACGTGACGATGGCCCCGCTGTCGTCTTGCCGCCGCAGAGGCCACCGGGGTCTTTTCCGCTGTAAGGCCAGACACTGCGGAGACCGCAGTCCGAGGCAGACGTCCAAGAAGCACCAGAGTGTCGCACAATTCCAGAATATTGGAGGGAGGAACAAATTCAGGAAGCCGTAGACTCCTGCCCCGAAGAGGCTATTAAATGGGTTGAATGAAAATGGGAGGCAAGACGGACCAAGCAGTGAAGCCCAAAAAATCGGAGTGGGAGATTTCCCTGTTACGATGATAAAATGTCTGTGATGCTTTGCAACTGGTCCGAGGGTATCTTTTTCTCTTTTTTTTTCGGATTAGGGGGTAGAGATGAAAAAATTCTTGGTGCCTATGCTAGTGGGGCTTTTTGTGCTTGCCGTGGTAACCCCTGCCTTGACGTGGGAGTTCGCAATGAGAGGCGAGTACGAATACCGTTTCAAGTATTTTTCTCGTACGGGCAATTCTGACCTCTTCGGATTCGCTCCTGCTCAGGACGGCGGTGCTGGGACGTTCATCGGGTTTGCCGGACCTAACATCTGGGCCACTGGCGCGGTGGTGAATGTCGCGGGCGACAACAGCAATGCGCTCACCTCTACGAGCGCGCCGGTAGTGATTACGCGGGGTGGTTTCTCCAGATGGGGGTCCGACGCGCATTATAGCGACAACAGGTTCACCCTGCTGCCGGAGATCCGCTTGAATCCGGCCATAAAGGTATTTGGTGTGTACACCATTGGGGGCTATCGCAACAAATACGCACAGTGGAATATCGTCGGGATTGGTGGAGACCCAGGCGTAGGAACCCCTCCGTTTGAGCGTAGTGTCATGCAAGGCGTGAGCCAGAACGCGTATGACACCGCAGGTATTGGAAGCTGGGAGCAGATCAAGTTCTCTGCTCAAACACCCATTGGCACACTCTTCTATGGAATCAGGGATTTTGCATTCGGGCTCGGCGCTACCCTTGGGTACAACACTAGAACGGAAGCGTTTTTGGCCGTCATTCCTTATGGTCCCCTGAGCTTCCTTTATGCAATCTGGCTCAGCCAGGGAGCGGCCCCCTTCATGGACGGCTGGAATCAGTCGCCTGACGGCGGGCGCAAAAACAGCATGTTCCAGGGCTTCTGGATCATCTATAGCAACGCTGACTTGCAATTTGGGGCAGGCTGGATCGGACGTAACATCCATTTGGGCAGGGGAGACTTGAATTTTGTGCCTGCTTTTGTTCCCGTAGTACCGGGGGCTCCTGTACCTGGAGAAGTGGTTGCATCCGATAGGTTTCTGAATTTTTGGATCGCCTATTTGAGTTACAACAACGGCAGGTTCTTTGCCAATGCAGAATATTCGTGGATAGCCCTGGACTTTTGCAACACCTTGAACGGTGGTCCCACCGCGGCGAGTCCTGTTCTGTCTCAGCCTCGTTATATGCTTAAACATGCTTTTGCCGAAACAGGTCTTTTGTGCGGTCCGGCGAGGCTCACCTTCATGTGGGCGTGGTCACCAGGCCAGAATCAGATAAACCCCAATAACGGCATTCTGCCAGCGGGCACGCTTACGACCAACTCTCTGCCGTATCCCATCAACTATCAGGCCATGGAACCGTACAACACACTGATGTTCTACACTTACGGGGGTGGGAACAATCAATTCAACTGGACGTTTGGAGCCGACAGCATTGGCTGCATGGGTGATGCGTGGGCCTTTGGAACTCGGCTGGATTATGCTGTGGCCTCTAACTTGAACTTGTGGGGCACCTATCTTTGGGCCGAGCGCTTGGAGAGAGATGGATACCTTGCAGGTCAGTTTGGCGGCGTCACAGCGGCCGACCCCATCTCTGTCAGAGGTAACGTGCCCATAGTAGTACCAGGCTCTGCGTTCAGGGGTAGAGATGGTCGTGGCGATACGGTCTTGTCTGATCCTTTTGCCAGCAACCGCTCTCTCGGATGGGAAGTCAATGCAGGAGCTGATTGGAAACTCTTCGAGGGCATGACGCTGCGCGTGAAGTATGCGTATTGGCAGCCGGGCAGCTGGTTTGACTGGGCTTATCAGGCTATCGTACCGACGGGTGGCGGCGGCGTTGACGTGGCGCCTGTGGGCAAGAATGGCATCCAAAGCGTTCAGATGTCTACCCTGATAAATTTCTAATCAGACCGTTTCCTTGTTGGTCACAAGCAAACAGAGCCAGGAGGTTGAGCCGAATCGTCAAAATGGTCGTTCTGGACTGAGGGACGACACCGAATGTGGCCATGAACGACCCGCTCATCATGGCGGGCATGGTTCCGCTCCTCACAGCTGCCACCGGCATGGATGCTCTCACGCGCGCTGTCGAGGTCTACATATCGATAATGGTAACCTCGGTGCGGCCTTTTTAAGGTCGCGTACATTAACGTAATTAGTAGAGACAAAGCCAAGGAGGTGTTTTTATGGGTAAATTCATCCGTGTAGACATGACATCGAAAGAGGTGAACATCGGCGAGTGTCCCGAAAAATATGCAGGTTTGGCGGGCCGTGGACTTACCTCCACCTTCATCGCCGACGAAGTGAAGCCCACCTGTCATCCTTTAGGGAAAAACAACAAGCTGCTTTTTGCGCCCGGCTTTCTTAGCGGGACTACCGCAGCGAACTCCGGCCGCATTTCTTGTGGCGCCAAGAGCCCGCTGACCGGAGGCATCAAGGAAAGCAACAGTGGAGGCAGCTCTAGTCAAAAGTTGGCCAGACTGGGCATTAAGGCTCTCGTGTTTGAGGGAATTCCGGCAGAGGATAAATATTTCGTCATCAAAGTTGCGATGGACGGTGTCACCATTGATGACGCACCCGCTGAAATCATGGGCATAGGCAACTATGACGCCATTAAGATCCTGCAAGAAAAATACGGCCCCAAAGTAGGGGTAGCCGTCATTGGTCCGGCAGGAGAAATGAGGCTTTCAGCAGCCAACATTTCCTTTGCCGATCCTGATGGCAACATCCGCAGCGCCGGTCGTGGCGGCCTAGGCGCGGTGATGGGTTCCAAGAAGATAAAAGCCGTCGTTATTGATGACACTGGCGCTCCCCGGGTCGCTATCGCCGATCAGCAGGCTTTCACGAGTGCTGCAAAGCGGTTTTCCAAAGCCCTTACTACTCATCCGGTCACTAGTCAGGGTCTAACCAACTACGGCACCGACGTTCTGGTGAATATCCTGAACGAAGCTGGGGGTCTTCCCACCGAAAACTTCCGCAGGGGTCGTAACGAATGGGCCGACAACATTAGCGGCGAGACAATGAACGCAACCATGAAGGAGCGTGGCGGCAGACCTGTCCACAACTGCCATGCAGGTTGCGTCATACGCTGTTCCCAGCACTATGTTGACAAGGAAGGCAAATATATCACCAGCGGTTTTGAGTATGAGACGATTTGGGCCCTTGGCGCTGACGCCAAGATTGATGACCTTGACACAATCGCCTATTGTGACCGTGAACTCGATGAGGCCGGCGTAGATTCGATCGACTGCTCAGTGGCTGTCGCTGTTGCCATGGAGGCTGGCATCATTCCCTGGGGCGACGCCAAAGCTGCTCTGGAACTTATTAAAGAAATCCGTAAAGGAACTCCCCTGGGCCGGATTCTTGGCTGCGGCGCTGCTGCGGTTGGTCGAATGTATGGGCTTTTCAGGGTTCCTGTAGTAAAAGGCCAGGCAATTCCGGCCTACGATCCCCGTGTGGTTAAGGGAGTTGGCCTGACCTACGCCACGACTCCGATGGGTGCAGACCACACGGCCGGTTATGCAGTGGCCACCAACATTCTGAAGTGTGGCGGCTTCGTAGATCCGCTTAAGAAGGAAGGTCAAGTTGAACTGTCCCGCAACCTCCAAATTGCCACTGCTGCTCTTGACAGTATGGGTATGTGCGTGTTTGTTTCCTTCGCCACTCTGGACAGCGCCGATGCCTCCCAAGCTCTGGTTGACATGATCAACGCTCAGTACGGCCTCTCCCTTAATGCAAACGATATTACAGCTATGGGCAAGTCTATCCTTAAGGCTGAGCGCGGATTCAATCAAAGGGCTGGCTTTACCAACGCGGATGACCGCTTACCGGAATTCTTCGAGGAGGAATGTCCACCGCACAACACCACTTGGGACTTCACAGAAGAAGAAATTGACCAAGTAATGAATTTCTAGTTAGTGCAAAAGTAGGTAACAGGAAACCCCACCCTGGAAAGGCCAAAGGGAAAAGACCATTGAACGAGAACTGGGCATAACGTACTCCTGTCCATTCGATCTGAAAGAGTGAGGGGAGGCCGATGATCGAACTTCGCGCGTTCATGGGTCTAGCAGATCTCTTTCGAGAACGGAACTGGCCGAATCCGTACAAGATTGATATCCAGGGAGGAATGACCGGAAGCCGACTGCTGGCCATGCTTGATATTCCGCGGGAAAAGGTCGAGGTCATATTTGTTAACGGAAAAGCCTGTGATCCCTCTATAGCGGTGTTGACCAGTTGCGATCGTGTGGCCTTGGTGCCACCGGGGATGCCCGGCCCGTACCGTGTATTGTTGGGCTTCAAAGAATTAGGTTAGGCAGACTCCCGATGCTCTAAGTAGACGAACATT
>DATJPW010000206.1:0-7042 GCA_035506215.1 Desulfomonilaceae bacterium | reverse complement strand
TCGTAGTGGAAAGACGGCTCAATTCTGATGACGTACTGTATTGCCTCACGGATCTCTTCGTGACCCACGGTCCACCTGAGCATATCAGGTCGGATAACGGATCGGAATTCACCGCTAAGGCTGTACGTAAATGGCTTGAACATACAGGAGTACGAACTCTGTACATCGAACCTGGCAGCCCTTGGGAAAACGGCTACTGCGAAAGCTTCAACAGCAAACTCAGAGATGAACTACTCAATGGGGAGATCTTCTACACCCTCAAAGAGGCGCAGGTGCTCATAGAAAGGTGGCGCAAGCAATATAATACCTTCAGACCACACAGCTCACTGAACTATCGACCGCCAGCTCCAGAGGCCATACTTACAACCTGGATCATGGGTAATTCGCCTGGTGATCCTTTCCCTCTCCAAGGAGGTCAACATACTATACCTCTAACTTAACAAGTGGTACATAATCTGGGGGCAGGGCAGTCCCGGATGATTGTGCTAATCGGAATTATGCAGCAGTCTTGCCATGTTGGCTGTCTCGGGACCCTTGAGCGGCAGAGAGGTCGTCCCGCTGCCCCCAAGAAGGTCTCCTGAGGTATCCCATGGCTACCTGGCCCAGGCAAAACCGTCGCCATATTGATGAAAAAGCTCTTTTTGTCCAGTTTCCTAGCGTCCCTCGCCCTCCGTCACTCCGTCAACCGCTTTTTTCCCCACCACGCTCGTCAGCTGAACACAGCGCGGTAGTGTCCAACCAAGGGGAAAAGTCGGAGCCTGATGAACTGATGATCGGAGCACCTTGAGACAGAGCGGCAGTAATGCGGAGTGGGAGACGCAAATGCACAAATACAGATATGGTTAGATACAGTTATATGTACACAAAAGATCGATCCATGTGGACCGGAATGGAAAGGCTCTTTTGAATCGGAATAATGGTGCACCAGCTCCATTCCCCTGGCCCTTCTGTTCCAATTGGTGCGGGAAACATCCCTTAGTCGGCAAGGCTAAATTATAGTATGCCCGTGGACGAAGCCAGGTTCCCCCACTTCAGATTCCCCCACCAAAAGGTTGTGTTCTTTTCGCGTGAGCGGAATAGTGGTGCCCGGTGGCAGACCGAACATGCTATGAAGAATCACTAACGCTGTTCCGTCCTTAATGTGGAGCGTCGCATGGCATTCGTAGGACCCGTCTTCCAACATCTTTTTCGCGAACATTGTCCCCCTCCATTATCAATTTTGGTTGATCTTATAAACAGCTGTATATCAGGCAAAAGGTGTTTTCAAGAAGTATGCAGCGTTCTTGCCATTCCGCGATGTTTCCGCCCGAATCCGGTCTCGCCAGCGCGCTCATTCGACCCGTCACGACCCCCGATGGGGTCTCAAGAGCCGAGAGGTCGGCAAAACCGTGGCCATCTTACTGAAAAGGCTTCTCTTATGCTGGCCTTGAGCGTACCTCATCGCCCGTCCGTGCGTCAACCAAAATTGTGGCCCTCACCCGAACACAGCTCGGTAGTACTGGGACAAGAGGAAGGCGGAAGCCAGATGGACTGGTAAGTGGAACACTCTAAAACAGAGCACCAGTGATGTGGAGCGGGAGACACACATGCACAAATAGAGATATAGTTTAACTATTTACATTCGTTATCATTTCTTATTGCTTCTTCTCCAGATACCTCTTTCCTCGGCCGCCCTGATAAGGTCGTCTCTGTATTCCGGATGGGCTAGTGAGATCACCCCGTCTGCAATTTGCCAGGTGGATTTCATCTGAATGTTGATTTTCCCCTGCTCAGTAACGATGTACTGAGTACATGCTCTCGGAACTGTAACATTGCCCTGGACTTCCGGTACTACGTTCGACGCCTGCCGGTTCCCTACCATGCGCGTGGATTTCGTGCACAGAAATGATTTTCCGCCTTTCGATCTCTTTGCGCCCATAACAAAGTCGAGTTGGCCACCCGCTCCCGATATGTGTTTGGACCGCAGTGATTCTGAGCATATTTGTCCCCAAAGATCTACCTGAAGCGCATTATTGATACTGATCATATTGTCATTCCTTGCTATATATTCCGGTGTATTTGTCTGATCTACCTGATAAATGGCGCAAGCGGGATTATTGTCGACAAACTCGTAAAGATCTCGAGAGCCTAAACATAAAGTATACACCATTTTTGTTTTATCTTTATATTTGTATTTTCCTGTGACTTTCCCCTTTAAGTACATCTCCATGTTGGCATCAGACATCATTTCAGTGTGGACCCCCAAATCTTTCAGGTCTGATTCTGCGATCAGGCTCCCGATAATATTAGGAACACCCCCACCTATACCCAACTGGAGACAGCATCCGTCATGGATGTCTTCCATTATATATGCAGCGATTTTTTTTTCCGCTTCCGAGGCTTCCGGCTTCGGCAGGCTAATAAGAGCCGTCTTCTCAGTCTCTACAATGTAGTCAACCTTTGAGATATGGACACTCTCTCCAAATCCCCCCAGACAAGTAGGAACACCTTCGTTAACCTCGACAACAATCTTGTCAGCCCTCTGGCAACAAGAGTGGAGGAATGATGCTGCCGGCCCGAAATTGAAACGACCATTTTCATCCATTGGAGTGGTTTTAGCGAAAACGATGACCGGCGCTGGAAAATGTTGCCTAGATATAATGGCCGGCGCTTCGTAGTAGTTGGCCGGTATATAGTTACAAAGGCCATTCTTGTATAGATTTCTCTCAGCTGGGCTGAAGAAGTAGCTGGTATAGTTAAATGATTTGTGTTCCGGATCACAGAGAGCAACTTGGGCAGGATACAGGCCGTAGACATTGTTCACTTGGACATTGCGTACTTCGCCCACCCTTCGTGCCAAAGCCTCATCCAAGATTTGTGGAAACATGGCAAAATGACTGTAAAATACAAAATCTTCAGATTTGACAACTTGAACCGCCTCGTCTGCTGTCCTGAGTTTGCTCTTGTATTCCTCGAAAATCCTTCTCTTCATGCCTTCTATCCTTTCTATTTTTAGGTCATCCAGTGCTACGTTCCTGGAACAAGGAAGGAATTGATTTACACAACAGTCTCTTTAGGAGAAGCATCCGGTCTCTGCGATTGAAACTCGCACTTGAGGTGTAGCACTACGGTTAGATCTGGATCGCCCTCAGAACGAGTACCTTGTCTGGCTGATGATCCGGGTTCAGAGGAGTGGAACATTTTTTGTTTGGTCCATGAAACAAGCTATCTCTCAAGACCGCATCTTAGTTCTGATAGTAGCTAAAGAGCGACGGGACGAGCAAAATGGCCAAGATGACCAGAAGTCCAGCCAAAGCAATAAAACTAAAGAGGGAGCCGAACTCTTCCATATCACCCGGCATTATGCCGCGGTCTCGTCATTTCGGTCCTCGTATGTTCGCTTCATTTCGATCTCCAAATAATGCACCGAAGGGATGTTTCCCGCTGGAACAAGAGGCGGCTACGGTTGGTAGTTGGAGTAAAAGGGGCCGGTCTTGTCATAAGTGTTGAAGAACTCGTCGGACATGACCGTGGCGACGCCCGACGCTGGAAAGAGAACCAGATCTCGATCGAGCACCGTGGTGCGGAATTTCCATCCGGCCGGAAGCTGCTTGAAGTGGCTGGCCGGATCGGTCGCGAACTCCTCATACGTCCATCGCGGCTTCAGGCCCAGTTCGAAGCCCTTCATGATCCAAGTGTTGCCATCGACGTCGTCAATGAGGAAAACAGTGGTGCCTTTGTTGTATCCCATAACGCTCTTGCGCCCGCTGGTGGTTGGCTTGTACTTCGTCTCGCCCTTGGCAAGTGCCTCAAGCTCGGAGCGCTCCAGGTGCAGCTCCGCGCACCACGGAATGTTTTTCCCGTTAAATTCTCGATCCACACCGAGCGGGACGTCGAACCAGTCAAACATCCACAGCTTCGGACCGCTTAAGGTCACCGCCAGAGCATCGAATTGCTTCTTGGTCGCCTCGACATTTAACCCAGTTACATAAGACGGCGGAGCGGAGTCCTTGTTCGTCTTGGGATCGAAGCCTCGCACGAGCGAAGTGTTGTAGACGTTGGCGCGCAGTTTGCCGGTGTTCTCGTTGCCGCCGAAGACAAAGATCTCAAGGTAGCGCACCAGGTGCATGTTGTCGAAGCGAACGGTCCTGGCGTTCGCGCCGTCTTTGGGCAGGGTGGAGAAGCCGACCACCACTGCGCACAGCGACAGGCAAGCGACGCCCCAGGCCAAGCGTCCGTAGATGCTCGTCTTCGTCATTTCTAAATCCCCTTCGAGTATGGCGGTCCTTCTAGCAAGGGTCAACGCTGAGCCCAGTCTCTCTCAGACCCGTTGAGAAATCACCCCGGACAACACGCGACGCCCTCGGCCGCATAACAATCATTAGCCGGAATTATGCGGCGGTATTGCCATCTTGAGCGTTTGGGCCTCACTAAGGGGTCGAAAAATAGCTCCGGTGACTCCGAAAAGGTCTCGGCATTGAGTCCCGCACCACCTGACGCAGGCAAAACCGTCGTGACGTTGATGAAGAGCCCCTTTTTATCGTGTCTCTGAGCGTATCTCACCCTCCATCACTCCGTCAAACGTTTTTTCCACCACGCTCGTCATCCAAACACAGCTCGGTAGTATTGGGGCAAGGGGAAGGCTGAAGCCACATGGACATACCACCTCCGACCGTGATAAGCGACTTTAGCACCTCTTTTAATTAGATCCAGAATGAGCTCCATGATTTGGACACTGACTTTCTTGCAAGCGCATGAACAGCTCACATCCGTTCTTTCTTATACTTAAGGGCTAGTGGTTTTCATTGATAGATTTCTTTTTTGGAGACCTCGACTGTGATACCTATTTGCCATCATCTGGAAATGTCGGAGGTCAAGATAAAGGCACACCGCTTTCTTCATGACGTGCGCCGTAAGCGAAGCATTACAACAAACATCTTTGTTGACACGCCGCGCGCTCCATGGTACCGGGCCCGGCCAAGTGGGCATGGACTTGTTCGCTACTTCTATTTCGGAGGACATCGTGGACAGTGTTTGTCGCGTGGCTGCCTTGGTGGTCTTAGGGGCGCTTTGGCTGATGGTCATCAGTTGTCCATTCGCCGCCGCATCTGACAACGTCTCACGCATGTGGAGCCACTGGGATCGTGAACTGGTAGGGGCATTGCCCTCGGACGCAGGACCTCCGGCCGGGATAAGCCTGACCCCTCAACAAACCAATCCCGACCCCTCATCGGATTTTCTCGTCAAGCTGGCATACGGTCGAACTTTTGGGACTTCCACCGAACTCGACTATGCGACCGTGGAAGTCAGTCGACCGGTGCGCAAGTATCCCGCTGATACCGGCTGGGGACCAGCTCTAGGAGAGCTTCAGTTAGCTCTTTTGGGTTCGTACGTACTCTACTATGAAGGAAACATTGAGCGAACCAAGAAGCTTAATTTTCGTGATGGTTACGAGTTCGGAGGGTTTCCGAAGGGACGCTTTACGTTTCCTCGCTGTCTGATCGGCCTCGATGCATATATGGAGAGCGGCGCGGGAATGAGCTATGTTTCCGAGACATATCGGAATTCCGGCTCTCGGTGGAATTGGTTGTTGATGGGAGGGTTGGGGGTTGAAAGGAGCTTGCCCGGTCGCGGAACAGTCTGCCTGGGAGTGCAGTGGAGGCACCTATCTAATGGCAACATGTGGGGCAAAGGTGACGAACTGCACAACTCGAACTCCGGCACCGACATGGTTCAGGGAATTGCCACATTCATGCGGCGCTTCTGACCGAGTTATCTATTCGGTTAGGAGCGATACTAAACTGCCGTTACGCCGGGAGCGAAGCGATCTCTAATACTGTCAAAAGCGAGATTGCTTTCATGAAAAACGCAGAGTTTCACACCTTTCGATGACGTAGAAACAGAGACTCCCCCGCGCAAGCGATTGACCGACCTAACGACTCTGGACCCAAAAGAAGGGTCAGGGATCTCGGATGCTCGAAGGTGACAAGCACTCTTCGTAGCGTCATTGGTTGGTAGGTCGGGATAGTCGTGTCATGACGAAATCATAACACGTATTCTCCGACCGACCCCACCTGAACATCGGTCGGTCGGTCGAATCCCGTACGAGAAAGCTACTTCTTCGAGCCTGGCCCTGGACACGAAGTAAAGCCTTGTGGCGTTGTCCGAGGATCTTTTTTTCTTTGCCTGATCCACAATCCCGAGGAATCTCGTGCACTCACCTAGCAAAAATCCGATGCTCCTATCAGGATTTTTCTTTGTTTTTGCGAACACTATCCGATAGTCGCATCACAGCCTCAATTCTGCGTTTCACGACTTCGGAGTACCGCCTCATGCTCTCACTTCCCAAGCACAGCTCTACGTATTGCTCCAATCGCTCCGGCCGTTCTTTTATAATATTTGCGAGTTGGTTCCAAAACTGTTTCATCAACGACGGGCGGAGTCCGACGGCATAAACCAGGCACAAAAAGGCGCGGATATTATAGAGTTGGTCCCTCATGGACGAATTCGCTGAATTCCCCTTCATTGCTCTAATTCGATCCCTTAGGGATAGCCTCAGCGATGGCGGGGCGCCCACCGATTTCACGTGGCGGTACACCCGGGCAAGAGAATTGGAAGGTTCGTAAAGCCGGGCATAGATTCCCGTCACCTGTCGCAACACTTTTTCCTCTGATGTTTCAGGAACATAATTGAGTTCCATCTCGTGCACGCCCGAAGTCTTCTCGGGGACAAGTCTGCCCGCTGCTTGCAGGCGGTGCCAAAGGCGGGTCTCGGGCCAAATTTTGAGAGGCAGTATCTGAGCTATCGGCAGAGACATGGATTCCACGAATTCGCAAATTCTGTCTTGGGAATCTTCGCTTTCTCCGTCGAGACCAACCACGAAGCCGCCAACAATGTTGATGCCGTTCTCATTTATTTTCTCTACAAGTGGTTGCAAAACCTCATAAACATTTTTTCAACGTTACCATGACGCATGCCAGCTGGAAGAAGGCCACGAACATATTGATATCATGTTCATATCTGACGACGATGCGTCGGTAACCGGTGATCCAGCTAAAAGTTC
>DATJPW010000205.1:0-2228 GCA_035506215.1 Desulfomonilaceae bacterium | reverse complement strand
TGGTAAAAACGTTGCTTTAGATCCGCTGCTCCCCGCTCATCTATATTTCCCTTTGGCGTGAAGCGTACATGATTTCCTTCCTGTATAACTGAAAGCTCCATCATCGGATTCCTCCCTTCTCTAAAGTCGACTACCGTCCCGCAAAGCGAGAGGGTTCCAAGGCAATCACACGCCTTGCATTTCCTGCCTTTTTCTATGTTTCTGACCGTCAATAGAATGACAGGGATGCGCCCCGTGCTTTCATAGGATCTTAATCCTTCGCAGACTTCATACCCATTCAACCCGGGCATCATGATATCGAGAAGAATAGGAATCCGGAGGTTCCGCCGAATAGGAAGCATCAAGCTCCCCTGTCCCATTCGCGGCCAACATCTACGTGCAGTCCGAGCGAGCTGGTGAACGAGTTATGGACTCCATCGAGCGCTTTCTGGACAAGAAGCTGAAGCTCAAGGTCAACCGACAGAAGAGCGCGGTGGCCAGGCCCCAAGAGAGAAAGTTTCTGGGGTTCAGCTTCACCTCAGGCAAAGAGCTGAAGATCAAGCTCTCCGACAAGGCCTACAAGGGGTAAAACGCCGGATCAAGCAGATTACACGCCGGTCCAGGATACCTCCCTGCTGCGAGTTGTCAAAGAGCTGAACGAGTACCTAGAGGGGTGGGTGGGCTACTTTCGATTGGTGGAAACGCCTACGGTGCTCCGGGACCCAGGTCACGGGTCCCCCCTTCAGTCCGGAGCCGTGGGACGTTGTTTCAGTGTTGATTTGTTATGCAACAAAGAAAGTCCCAGCCTACCCGGTAAAGGGGAACGGTCAATCACACGTTCAAACGAACTCCTTTATCCGGGGGTGACAAGAAACTTTCCCCATACCGAGCATGGTGGTTTCCTCTTTTGACCTCTCCTCTCTCGGTCCTTCCTCCAAGGGATCCGTCATGTCAAACCTCTTTCCTTCCCCGCTTACCAGGGCGACGAAATCATTCACTATACCCTTTACCTCCTCGGTCTGGGCCCACAGTTCCTCGGAAGCTGCAGCAGCCTCCTGCGCCGTCTTCGCCACCATCTGTGTGTTCCGCTCGATATCCTTTGCCGCTTTGCTCACAAGTTCAATCTCCCCGGCCTGTCCCTCGCACGCTGTCGTAATAGCCGCTGTCTTTTCGCCCATTACCGTGGCCGATTCAATGATCCCTCCAAAATTCTTGTTTAGATCCTTAATGGAATGAGTCGCTTCAACGACCCGCTTTACTGTGGTATCCAAGAGATCCTGGGTGTTTTTTGCCGCCTCGGTAGTCCGGATGGCCAGATTACGCACTTCACTGGCAACGACTGCAAAACCGGCTCCTGCCTCACCTGCCCTTGCCGCCTCCACAGCGGCGTTTAAGGCGAGGAGATTGGTCTGAAAGGCAATCTCATCAATGGCCTTGATGATGTGACTGATTTTGTCACTGTCCGACTCGATCTGGGACATCTTCTGCGTCAAACCGACAAGGCTCTTCAGGGACTGCCCCGACTGCTCGATATTTTCATGCATCAATTTTTCAGCGCCCTGCGTGAGTAGCGCGGCATTCCTGGCAGCGTCGCCGATCTTTTCCAACGCGCTCGATGTCTCCTCCACGGCGACCGCTTGTTTGTTTGCCCCTTCGGAAAGAGTCTGGCTGGCTGCGGATATCTTGCGTGAAGCAGAGGAGACTTGCTCGGCGCTTTCGTTTAACCCTGCGATGGATCTTTGGATCGGTCTTACCAAGGATCGGGCAAAAAGAACAGCGATCACCGCGACTAGACCCGCAAATATCCCGGCCAGAATGAGACCTCCCTTGATGATCCCGCTTACATTCATGACCTCTTCGGGCAACGCTTCAATGACGACGATCCAGTCCCAAGGCTCGTAATACTTGAATATGGCGATCTTCTGCTGCCCTTCATGACGATAGGCAAGTACCCCGTCTCTGGTTTCACAGATTCTCTTTATGAAATCGAGGTTCAATGCGTTGCTGCCCTCCCGAGTGGGATGGCCCACCAGCATTCCGTCGGGCTTTACAAAAAAAACAAATCCCGTGGCACCGACCCGGATGCCCTGCGCGAGATCCCGCTTCCCGTCCGTTCCTTTCGGTCCTATCACCGAGGTTCGAATCGCCTCTTCATATCGGGTAGCCGCCACTACCTTGACCCACTTGCGGATTTGGATCTCGAGGGCTTCTCCCGCCCTGACCAGCTCTCCCATATCGGCAAGCTTTCC
>DATJPW010000204.1:0-47075 GCA_035506215.1 Desulfomonilaceae bacterium | reverse complement strand
TGCGCCCGTTTAGCAAAGGCTCAGCTTGACAATTCAGGCCCGAATTGATAATCAGCAAGGGTATGGTCCCATCGTCTAGAGGCCTAGGACACCGCCCTCTCACGGCGGAGACAGGGGTTCGAAACCCCTTGGGACTGCCAGCCTAACCCGCTGATATCACGGGTAAGCATAGACAACCAATAGCTAAAGTAATTTCTAGATTTGTTGATCCAGGGCCCCCAAAGGGCCCCCTTCCAACTTGGAACGTGAAATCATTTCAAATTTCTGGCCGACATTGCTGTTCAACGAAATGCAGCGTGGCCGGAAGCCTGGTCATACCGTTCACTACCACACCCGATGCCATGGGCGAGAAAATTTTCGCTGACGTCGAACACTCCCACTCTTTAGGAAGACATAAACAAGAAACCTCCAACTTTTCTATCATCATTTGAAGTCCTGAATCGAGCGCCCTTAACTGACTTAGAAGATATCCTACTTCAATTCTTTCGGCGTCCTCCAATCAGTTATCGGCACCATAACCCCCTTTTCTGGGTCCGCACGATAGAGACGAGCCAGCTTGGTCGGGGCATGACTAGCGGAAGTATAGGTGACAGGAGGGATAATTCCACCCATGTCGAAATCCTTCAAGGTTTCCAAGGAGGTCTTGAGAGTCTCGGGGGAGAGATTGTCCCCTGCACGTTTCATTCCCTCGACAAACAGTATCCCAACTGCTGCACCCGCAGTGTAGAGAGAGGTGAGCATTTTGTTCGGTTCTCGATTGTTTTTCTTGGCCAGCTCCCTGACCCGCTTCATCCCGGGAGTCTCATCTTCCCACCCACCAACAAAATTGACCCCTATGTAATTCTTGGAAGCTGCCTTACAGGCCTTTACCACCATGTCGTCGCATGACCAGTTTATGCCGAAAGTTGTGGGCCAGTAATCGTACTTTTCGGCAGTCTGGAGAAAGGTGATAATCGGAGGGGTCAGATTGCAGGTTATCACGTAATCCACCTTGTCCTTCTTCAAAACGAGCACCTGGGAGCTTGCATCCACCGAACCGATATTAAGAACCAGTTCGGCAGCCAACTTCAAGCCGTACTGTTCGGCCCGCTTCCGGGCCTCTTCCAAACCCTTTTTCCCAAATTCAGTCTCAGCATAAACGACCGCAATTTTCGGGTCCTTGGCCTTCAAATCATTCATAATATAGTCGAACATCAGAGCGATCTGGGTTTCATACGTGGCACCCGCGATAAAAACATAGGGCCTATAAGGCTCATACATTTCTTCGGTAAGGGCATTGGGAATGTTCGCAATTTTGTGCTCCTGGATCAGGTCCAGTAGTGCAATTGTCTGCGGGGTGCCTCCGCAGGTCACAATTGAGAGAACTTTGTCACGAAAGATCAATTTGTTGAAGTTTGCTATGGCGAGTGGCGTCTTGAACTGGTCATCTTCCCAAATGAGCTGAATCTTGCGGCCGTTTATGCCTCCCTTGTCGTTGGCGTCATTGAACACATCCTCCGTACCCCACCCATAAGGGAGCCCAAGAGCCGCCACGGGCCCCGTCTTTACCATAATGATTCCCATCTTGATGGTGTCTTTGGTAACCCCCCTGCTGTCTCCTAAGACACTCGTCGCGGACAGGATTCCAAAACAGCCAACCAATACTGGAAATAGTGCCCAACATCGCTTACGTTTCATCGTCGTCTCCCTTCCTTGAGAGGTTGGTGGATCATCCACTACTGAAACACCTATTTCAGAGATAAGGCATTCTTCTGGTTTGACCGCCCCCAAGTTATGTACCACTTGTCAAATTAGAGGTATAGTACGTTTTCATCCTTGGAGACGCAGAGCTTTCGTTAGGCAGGCCCTCATGTCCACTCACAAACCGGGCCGAATTCAGGCCTGGTGAGAATTCAGGCCTTTGGCATGTTCTGTCAAAACCTATTTCAATTGGCCTTTGCCAATTTTCCAAAAGACCTGTTCTCAATCCTCTTTTGCCTGTCTTCGAGATTCCATCTTAGCGAGAAGGCTCGTCACTGCTTGGTAGTGCTCCTCACTTTTCATGCACTCCTGAAATACAAGGGCCTCGTACTCGATCCACTGATCCAAGCTGGAAACTGCGGCAGCCCCCTGCCTAAGTATCGACTTTGTGCCTATCAGTGCCCCTGCAGGTTGGGCGGCTATCTGCCTAGCCAATCCGAGAGCTTGCTCTATTAGATCCTCTTGTGTTACCAGACGATCTATCAACCCGATCCTCAAAGCCTCTTCGGCACCTATCATCCTTCCAGTTAGAAAAAGTTCCGCGGCACGGCCGTATCCGATGAGCCTCGGCAGGAGGTTGCAGCTGCCGAACTCGGGGGTAAGACCAACTCGAACGAAGGGCGCTGAGAACATAGCGTTCGCCGAAGCTAGCCGGATGTCGCATGCCACCGGCATTGTCATTCCCCAGCCCACAGCCATTCCATTGACCGCGGCTATCATCGGTTTGGGGAAACGAGAGAATAACAGAGCCAATTCGGGACCGCCAAAAAGCGTCAAACGGCCAGTTCGACGAAACTCCTCGTAAGTGTCTTTAAACTGTCTTAAATCCGCTCCGCCGCAGAAGGCGGTCCCTACACCGCTTATAACGACCACAAGCGTTTCCGGATCTGTTGCCAGTACACCGAACGCCTCGGTCAGTTCCGCGCGCATCTGATCATTAATAGAGTTCATCACCTCGGGTCTATTGAGGAGCAGCAAGCCGACTCGATTTTCTCTCGTTAATTTAATCGTGTTATACGTCATCAGCTGCTCCCACCGTCAGAGCCTTGCCTGCCTAATTTTGTAAACCCGTCTCTCGCGATAGGTCCGACCGTCTCTCACTTCAATTTCTTCGCGGTTCGCCAATCAGTGATGGGTATCATAACTCCTTTTTCTGGGTCAGCTCGGTAAAGGCGGGCGAATGGGGTTGGAGCGTGACTTGTAGGCATGTATGTCACAGGAGGCACCATTCCACCGGCGTCAAAATCTTTAAGGGTTTCCAGGCCGTTCTTGAAGGATTCCGGGGTCAGGTCCTTCCCGGCCCGCTTCATGCCCTCGAGGTAGACGGTCGCCACGGCTACACCATAGGTGTATTGCGAAGTCAACATTTTGTCTGTGTCCCGTTGGTTTTGCTTGGCCAATTCTCTCACTCTTTTCATGCCGGGTGTGTCATCTTCCCAACCGCCGACGAAATTGACACCGATATAGTTCTTTGCCGCCGATTTACACGCCTTTACCACCTGGTCGTCACACGACCAGTTGATCCCGAAAGTGATCGGCCAGTAGTCATACTGCTCAGCGGCCTTCAGAAGAGTTATTGTTGGTGGAGCCAAGTTACAGGTAACGACGTATTCTGCACCCTCCTTTTTCAGTGCCAGCACCTGGGAACTAGCATCGACCGAACCTATGTTGAGGACGTATTCGCTCACCAGCTTCAAACCGTATTGCTGGGCACGCCTCCTGGCCGCCTCCAGACCCTTTTTCCCGAACTCCGTCTCCGCGTACACCACGGCTATCTTGGGATCCTTCGCCTTCAGATCTTGCATGATGTAGTCGAACATGAGTTCGATCTGGGTTTCGTATGTTGCTCCCAACACGAACACGTACGGCTTGTACGGGGTGTAGAATTCTTCCGTCATGGCATTCGGAATATTGGCTACGTGGTGTTTATCAATAAGATCGAAGAGCGCTATCGTCTGCGGGGTTCCGCCCATAGTCAATATGGAAAGAACCTTGTCACGGAAAATCAGCTTGTTAAATGACGCAATGGCATTGGGGGTCCTGAACTGATCGTCCTCCCAGATAAAGTTGACCTTTCGGCCGTTGATACCCCCTGCCTCGTTGACCTCTCTGATCGTATCTTGGACCCCCCAGCCATTGGGAAGCCCAAGGGCTGCGACTGGGCCGGTCTTGACAAGAATCATGCCGAGCTGGATCGAATCCTTTGTAACGCCTCGCGAGTCTGCCCATACGCTCGTCACGAACAAGAGTCCTAAAAGGCCAGCTAAACCCGCTATTATGATCCGCCTTTGGCTGCGATTCATGGCGTTTCTCCTTCCTCCCGAAATTGGTGGTCCATCCATAGACCAATTACTGTCCCTTAGAGTGCCTCGACAAGTGGATACCCCCCTGCCTTGCCGGATTCGGTTTTACAACGCTGAACAGTGCCTCACATCAGTTATCCAAGTAATATCTCACAAACTCCGCCCAACGGGCCATATGCAAAAAACAAAAAACGCTAGGTTAACCATTAACACTTGTCAGTACGTGAAGGGCCAGTTCTTGAAGCTGGTCTTGATACGGATCCAAATCCCGTTAAGTCCGGTTGGCTCGACTATCAAGAACAGCATGATGAGGAGTCCAAAAGCCGCTATGTTCCACTCTTCGTCGTATTGGGCAAGGAGAAATGGGAGCCACCTTCCTAGAAAGTCGGCGATTCCCTTAATTATGTCAGGGACCACAGTAAGGAAAATAGCGCCGAAAACAGAACCCAGAATTGAGCCCAATCCTCCTACGATAATCATCGCTATGTACTCTACCGAAAGCAGAAGCGTAAAATTTTCCGGATGCAGATACCCTGTAGAGTAAGAATAGAGGGCTCCTGCTACCCCGCCGTAAAAAGAACTGATCGCGAACGCGGTAACTTTGTATTTAGTCAGGTTAACCCCTATCACCTCTGCCGCCACGTCTCTATCACGGATCGCAACGAATGCGCGCCCCACCCTAGTGCGGGTCAGATTCTTTGCTGCTATGGTCAGAAGAGCGACAATGAAGATAATCAAGTAAAAGAGCTTTGCTGGATCGGACAGCGTGTACCCGAACATCGAGGGCGCGGGAACAGAGATTCCGCGAACGCCCATGGTCACTGATTCCAAGTGAGTTACCAGGTACTCGACCACCACACCGAACGACATAGTGGCCATAGCCAAATAGAGGCCCTTCAAGCGCAGGCAGGGAAACCCCAAGAGAATGCCGAAAAAGGCCGCCAGCAAGCCGGCCGCAGGAATCGTTAGCCAGAATGGGAGCCCGAGTCTCGTGGACAGGATTGCCGAGGTGTACGCCCCTATGGCTACGAAGGCCGCGTGCCCGAGGGAAATCTGCCCGGTCAGTCCTGTGAGGATGTTCAAGCCGAGCGCAGCAACAATCGCTATCCCGGAAATGTTGGTCATGTAAACCAGGTAGGGATCTCCCCACATAGGGAGAGTCACAAGAGCGATGACGAACACCGCCAGCCAGATTTTTACCCAGGCGGTCTGAAAGATCCTTACATCCTCGCGATAGGATTCTCTGAAAGTCTTGCTTCTCATGATATATTCCGGATACTAAGATGAGCAGTTTTAAAATCGGTATCTCTAAACGCGCTCGATTTCCTCTTCTCCGAATAGTCCGTAAGGTCGGACCATGAGGACCAGAAATAGAACCACAAAGGCCGTCAGGTCTTTCACTCCAGGCAAAATCTGGTCCAGATAGCCCCCCACGATTGTTTCCAGTAGCCCTATGACAAGTCCGCCGATGATCGCACCCGGGATACTTTCCAGTCCTCCGAGGATCACAGCCGGGAAGGCCTTTATAGCCACCAGGGAAATCCCAATGTTTAGGACCATCACATTGGCCAAGAAAACTCCTGCGATACAGGCGATCGCAAATGAGAGCCCCCAAGTCAATGCGAAGACTCTTTTGACGCTGATACCCATCAGCATTGCTGTATCCTGATCATTGGCCACGCCACGCATCGAGAGGCCGATGCGCGAGTACTTGAAGAAAACAAAAAAGAGCAAGACCATTAAGCCGGAGACCACCATCGCCCAAAGGTGGGTGTGTGAGAGAACGAGCCCTTTGAAATTGATCGCCACGTGCGAAAAGGGAGATGGGAAGACTTTGTTGTCGTGCCCGAATATGATCCCGGAAATGCTTCGAAGGAAGATCGAGAGCCCTATAGTTACCATAACAACCGCAAACTGTGGCTCACCTATCATCGGCCTCAAAACGAGACGTTCCGTAATCAGGCCGAATACCATGGCAAGTCCGGCCGCAATAACAACCGCCCACAAGAAGGGAATACCAGAGCCAATCAAAACGTAACAGACAAAGGCTCCCACCATCATGGCTTCCCCTTGGGCAAAGTTGAGGATATCCGTTGCCTTGTAGATGAGGACAAATCCCAGGGCTACGAGGGCGTAAAGACTACCTACAGCGAGACCCGAAATAACGAGTTGCAAGAGATAGAATACCGATTCAGCCACTTTTCCTTTACTCCCATTGCAATGCGCGGGCAGCCTGCACCGCTCGATGAGCATTGTGACTTCCGGAAACAGAAGCGCCATCCATCAGTTGGTTCCGTAAATCGAGTCGATCAGTTGCTTGTATTTCTTTTCGATGCTCGCCCGCTTGACCTTCATGGTAGCGGTCAACTCTTCGTCATCCTGGTCCAGTTCTTTGTCGAGAATCACGAATTTCTTGATTTGTTCGACCCGAGCAAAGTTGCCGTTCGTCTTGTCCACTTCCCCTTGGATGAGTTTTCTGACCTCAGGATGAGTCGCCAGACTCTTGTAGTTCGTATAGGCGATACGATTATTCTGAGCCCAGTGGGCAACATTTTCTAACTCAATCTGGATCAGACAAGACAAGAATTTCCGGCGATCACCGATGATGATGGCTTCCTTGATATAGGGACTGAACTTAAGGCTGTTCTCTATCTCCGAAGGCGCTACATTTTTCCCGCCCGCGGTGATTATGATGTCCTTTTTCCGATCTGTGATCCGAAGGCTACCATCTTCGTCCAGCTCGCCCACGTCACCCGTGTGGAGCCATCCTTCAACTATGGCTTCACGGGTTGCCTCAGGGTTGCCATAATATCCCTCGAAAACCAATTCTCCGCGCTGGAGGATCTCTCCATCATCCGCGAGTTTCAGCTCTACTCCGTGAATAGGCTTGCCGACTCCCCCGATCCTGATCTCGCCATTGCGAGGCATGACCGAGATCCCGCTCATTTCCGTCATGCCGTAGCATTCACGCACCGGCAGTCCGATCGCATGATAGAATCGCATCAAATCCGGTGACATCGGAGCCGCTCCGCTGACTAAAATCTTTGCTTCCAGAAGTCCCAGATGATTCCTGAGAGGCCTAAACAGGAGTAAGTACGCAATTCCGTAGAGAATCTTCCAGTGCAGTGGAATGGGTTTATCTTCCAACTTCATTTCGGACACCCGATAGCCTATCGGGAGCATGGCTCTGAAAATCCATCGCTTAAAGAAAATCGAATCTTGAATGCGTATCATGATATTTGAATGCATTTTCTCCCAAATTCTGGGAACATTCAGAAACGCTGTAGGTGAAATTTCGGTGACATCCTCCTGCAGGGTCGCCACACTCTCCGCAAAATTGACCGTGCACCCTGCCCACATGGGAAAGATCAATGAAAACATACGCTCTGCAATGTGACAGAGCGGCATGGCAGAAACAAAGGCATCCGTAGACCGAAAATCCAGCACCTGAGAGAGACCCCGAATCATGGCCAGCACGCCCCGGTGACTTATCATTGCCCCTTTTGGCTGGCCAGTAGTGCCTGATGTATAAACGATTATCGCAACATCCTCGGCTCGGGTGCTGCTTACCATTTCTTCAAAGAGATGGGGCTGCTGCCTTTGGAGTTCCTGTCCCAGTTCCTCCACGTCCTGGAAGCTAATGATCATAGGCTCCCGGTACCGGCGTAGGCCCTTCATGTCTATGACGATAATCTTCTTCAGCAAAGGTAGCTGATCCTTGACCTCCAAAACTTTGTCAACTTGCTCCTGATCTTTCGTTACCACAAAACTCGACTCCGAGTTTTCGATTATATACTTGACCTGCGAGGCCACGTCTGTGGGGTATATCCCTACGGTCACTGCTGAAGAACACTGCGTGGCCAGGTCAGCGTACAACCATTGTGGGCAGCCATCTCCAAGAATGGCAAGCTTGTCACCTCTCTGGAGCCCGAGTTGCTTCAGACCGAGGGCGAAGCGGCAGACGTGACCCCAGTATTCGGCCCATGTGGTAGACTGCCAGATTCCTAGATCCTTTTCCCGGAGAGCAACCCTTTCGGCGTATAGTTGCCTGTTCCTTGCAAAGAGCTTTGGTATGGTATCGGCTTCCATGATGATCCCTTTCAAAAAGACTCATCTATTGCCCAAGGTAGGCCGCTATAACCTTCGGATCTGATTGGACCTCCGCCGGAGTTCCCTCACTTATCTTCCACCCGAAATCCAACACCGTTATCCTGTCTGCGATATCCATCACCACGCCCATGTCATGTTCGACCAGGATAATGGTAATCCCCATGTCTTCTTTGATGTCTAGTACGAAACGGCTAATATCCTCGGTCTCTTCCACGTTCATTCCGGCGACCGGTTCGTCGAGAAGCAGAATCTTAGGATTCATGGCCAGCGCCCGCCCTATTTCGACCCGTTTCTGGATTCCATAGGGCAACGTCCCAACGAGCTTCTTGCGCACCTTTTCGATTTCGAGGAAATCTATGATTTTTTCTACGTGCAACCTGTTTTCTATCTCTTGTCTGACAGCCTTGCCAAAAAAAAGAGCTCCAGAAAAAGGGCCAGATGTCATGTGGGTATGACACCCGAGGAGCAGGTTGTCGATGACGCTCATGTTCTTGAAAAGCTCGATGTTCTGAAAGGTTCGAGCGATCCCGTGTTCAGCGATTTCATAAGGCTCCAACTCTGTAATGCTCTTGTCTCTCAAGTAAATGTTGCCGGACGTAGGACGGTAGACCCCGCTGATGCAGTTAAAAAGCGAGGTTTTTCCAGCCCCGTTAGGACCGATCACTGCGTGAAGCTCCCCCTCCTTGACGGTCATATCTAGGTTCGCAAGCGCTGTTATGCCTCCGAAGAGCAGCGAGAGGTCTTTAATCTCGAGGAACTCCATGCTCACCTGCGCGTGTTAGGACAACCAACGCTTGCGGCGCTTGTAATGCTTCACATCCGCGTAGCTTTTTCTCTGCTGGTCATCTGTCACCCCTAGGTAAAATTCTTTCACATCTTGGTTCTCCAGGAGATCCTGACTGGGTCCGTCGAGAACGATTTTCCCGCTCTCCATGATGTACCCGTACCGAGCAAAGTTAAGCGCCGCCAGAGCGTTCTGTTCTACAAGAAGAATCGATGTCTTATGCTCCTCCCTGATACGGCCCAGTATCTCAAAAATTTCCTTGACCAGCATTGGCGCCAGTCCCAGCGAAGGCTCGTCGAGCATCAGCAGTTTTGGCCGAGACATGAGGGCCCGGCCTATGGCTAGCATCTGTTGCTCACCGCCGCTTAGGAAGAGAGCCTGCTGCTTGTGCCTGCGACTCAAGTGGGGGAAGTAGTCCATTACCATCTCGATATCTTGTTTGATGCCGTCGCGGTCAGTGCGGGTGTGCGCACCGATCCGGAGATTCTCGATCACGCTCAGGTCGTCGAACACCCGCCTCCCCTCAGGCACCATGCAGATGCCCAGCTTCACGATTTTATCGGGATCCATCTCCGCAATGGGCTGCCCCATAAATTCGATGTTGCCCTCTTCCACGTCGCCATTTTGGAATCGGAGAATTCCACTGATTGCTTTGAGGGTAGTGGTTTTGCCCGCGGCGTTTGCTCCCAAGAGCGCCACCGCCTCGCCATCGGGAACCTCAAGAGAAATGCCCTTCAGGACCATGATTACATTGTTGTAAACTACTTGGATGTTGTTGACTTTGAGCATCGGCTTTCGACTCCTATACAGATCTTGGAAAACCGTTGCTTTGAACGTTGTCGGTGCAGCCACAAATCTCTGTCAAGGTGTGCCACTTACCTGAGAAAAAGTATGGACACAAACCTTCTACCGGTCTCTCGCATGCTCGCGGGGCCGGACCCACTAAGGCTCCCGACTTCTGCTAACACGTACCGCATAAGGCAGACATCCCTGCCGGCCGCTTTGTTACTGATCAAAAAGACTTGTTAACACGCAGCAGTGCGAAGCGGCCTGCTTCCCAGAACTTTAAGACACGCGCTCCAGAGCAACGGCGAAACCCATGCCACCGCCCGCACAAAGAGAAGCCACACCGGTATTGAGATTGTCAGCGACCATGCCGTGAAATAGAGTGACCAGGAGGCGGCAGCCTGTCGCACCTACGGGATGCCCGAGAGCAATACCATTACCATTAACGTTGACCTTCTCTCTGTCCAGACCGAGTTCTCGCTCGCACGCCAGATATTGAGCTGCAAATGCCTCATTAATTTCAAAACGATCCACGTCGCCGAGTCGCAGGCCCGAATTCTGTAGGGCACCACGAATAGCCGGCACCGGACCTATTCCCATTATGTTCGGATCCACCCCTACTACCTTGTAACCCTTAATCGCCATCAACGGCTCAAGATCCAGCTCCCTCGCTCTCTCCAGAGTGGTAATGACCAGGGCCGCTGCGGCATCGTTCATACCGCATGCGTTGCCTGCTGTGACTGTTCCATTCTTCTTAAAAGCTGGTGGCAACTTGGAGAGCTTCTCCAAGGTCACGTCCGGTCTGACGTGCTCATCAGTGTCGAAGATAATGGCCTCCTTCTTGGGCTGCGCCACCGTCACCGGAATAATCTCGGCTCCAAATTTGCCTTCCCGAATCGCCCTCGTGGCCCTCTGATGACTCTGAACGGCGAAGGCGTCCTGGTCTTGGCGACTGATGCCGTACTTCTCCGCAAGATTCTCAGCAGTCAACCCCATGCCCACACCTATGGGGTACTCCTGCATGCCCTTCCAAAGGAGATCGTAGGTCTCGTAGTGCCGGAGACGCTGTCCCCATCTAGCGGATTCCACTATGTACGGAGCGTTGGACATGCTCTCCACCCCTCCTGCCAAAACCAACCTTCCTTCTCCGCACTGGACAGCCTGTGTCGCACTTATTACCGCTTGCATTGAGGAACCGCACGTACCGTTGATTGTAATTCCGGGAACGTGCTCAGGAATTCCCGCGTTGTAGGACGCGTTGCGGGCAACGTTTTGCTCTAACGGTGCAAAACAGTTGCCAAAGAAAACCTTGTCCACGATGGACGCGTCACCAATTCGCGTGACCACATGCTCGACGGTAAGACGTGCCAATTCGGCTGGGGACACGGATTTCAGAGAACCTCCAAAGTCGCCTATTGCGGTTCTGTGCGCCCGCGTGAGGACCACTTGACTCATGGTTTTCCTTACCTCCTCCTGTTTCAATAATGAGAGTTCACGATGTGCACGGTGACCGCTAAGTCATCTACAACCCTGGGCGGGGCTCAAAGCCCCATCAGATCTCGTGGTTTGGATTTTTCCTCCCCCTTATAGTCGTAGAAGCCTCGACCTGATTTCGCTCCCAAATCGCCAAGCGCTACAAGTCTCTTCAGCAGAGGCGGCGGAGCATACCTAGCCTCCCGATATTCGTCGAACAATATGTTTCCCGCGTTGAGGAGCACGTCCAGCCCGATCAGGTCAGCGAGCGCAAGAGGCCCCATCGGGTGCCCGCATCCGAGGCGCATCCCAGTGTCAATGTCGTTCACACTGGCTAAACCAGAAGAAAGCGACCGAATGGAGTCAAACAAATACGGTGTGAGCAGATAGTTCACAAGGAAGCCAGCCTGGTCCCGGACCACGACCGGCGCCTTCCCAAGAGACTTCACAAAATCCAGAACACTCGCAAGGACTTCTTGGCTAGTGGCCGCGGTCTTCACCACTTCGACAAGCTTCATCACAGGTGCAGGGTTGAAAAAGTGGAGACCCAAGAAACGTTCGGGTCGATCAAGATTTGAGACGAGACTGGTGATGGAGAGAGTGGAAGTGTTACTGGCAAACACTGTCTCTTCGGTACATATCTGGACTAACTGGCTGAAAAGCTTTCGCTTGCCCTCTCGATCTTCATAGATGGCCTCGATGACAAGATCGCAGTCCTTCAGGACTCCGAGATCTGTGCCACCTTCTATGCGGGCCAGCACTTCACTCCGTTCGTGCTCCTCCATCAGATTCTTTTGGACCAGCTTCTGAAATGCTCTGTCTAGGCGGCTGATCGCTTCGTCCACTAGCCTCTTCTCGACGTCCACGGCCCGCACCTGGTAGCCGTTACCGGCCACTACCTGGGCGATACCGCAACCCATCGAACCCAACCCAACCACGCCGATCTGCTTGAACGCCCGATCCTCGCCCATCCAACACCTCGTTTCTTTGAATGGCATCTTAACGGAGTTGCCGTCGCGATTCTGCGACACCTTCTCTCACAAGTCCATTAAGGAATATCTCCCTGAAGGTCCGAACGTAGAGAGATCCGTCTATACGATATCTGTTGAGAACCCAATGGTGCAGAACCCCGTCGTGAAGCGCCATGAAGGTCAGTGCCGTTGCGTCAGCATCCAATTCTTTTTTGAATAAGCCTTGGCGTATCCCGTGTCGAACTATGTCAGTGATAATTCCAACATATTCCCTGTATGCGCCTTTCAGAGCTGGCTCAAAATCAACATCAGCTCTAAGTTCTGAGGTGACAAACGTGAAAAAAACCACCAAGTCCTGATGCTCCAAAACAAATTTAGAGTTGTAGCTTATGACACGATGAATCTTGTCCAGAGCGTCGCCTTCAACGCGTTCCAGTGCATCTACCATTCCGCCGAGGAACTTCGACCTGTATTCATCGACAATCCTGAGGAGGACTTCACCTTTGCTCCTGAAGTGCGCGTACAAAGCCCCCTTCGTAAGCCCCACCTTTCGGGTGATTTCCTCTACAGAGGTCCCTTGGTAACCCTTCCGCACGAAAATCTCCAGTGCTGCCTGTATAATTTTGGATTCCGTTTCGAAGGACCGTTTCATGGCGAAGCAGCCTTATATACTAACTGGACGGTATGCTGACCTTAGGCTCTCGTTGTCTTCCTGTCAAGTTTTTTCTTTTCCCAAAGGTGGGGGTTCAGTTATGAGGGTATAAGCTTACTCAGGAAGTCTTAAATAGTTCTGGTGCAGTCCTTGTGGGTGCGGGGCTATTTTACAAAGACCAACCTCAACCCCAAAGAGCACATGCTCGCATAGACATAGGAATTTTCCTTGACAGGTAGGTTGGGGAGCGTAAAAATACTGTCCGTTTAGTACAACCACCATCTACGATTTCCGCAGGAGGCACCACATGGACTTCACACTCAGTGACGATCAAAAGCAAATCATGGAAGCGGCTCGTAAATTTGCTCAGAATGAATTCCCCAAGGTCGCACGAGAGTGTGACCGCGAAGAGAAATTTCCCCGAGAAATCTGGGAAAAAGCCGGGGAACTGGGCTTTATGGGCATCTTCATCTCGGCCGAGTATGGAGGACTGGGGCTGGGATACCTGGAACACGCAATGGTCATGGAAGAGTTCTGGCGAGTGGATCCAGGAGTTGGCAATGTGCTTCTCGCGGTATTTGGCGCAGAAATTATCGGAACCTTTGGTACTGAAGAGCAGAAAACCAAATACCTGGTTCCCATGGCTGAAGGCAAAACGATCATGGGCTGTGCCATTACCGAACCGAACGCGGGCAGCGATATATTCGGCGTTAAGACGAGGGCATCCAGGACAGAGAAAGGCTATCTGATAAACGGGACCAAACAATTCATAACTAATGGCAGCATTGCAGACTATCTCTTGGTCTTCTGCGTGACCAACCCGGATGCCGGGAAGCCGACACAGCGCTTCAGTTTTCTCATCGTCGAGAAGGATCGAAAAGGTTTTACGGCGAACAAGCTCAAGGGGAAGATGGGAATTCGAGCGTCGGACACGGCTGAACTGTCTTTCGATGATGTTCTTGTACCCGAGGAAAACCTCGTAGGTGCCAAAGAAGGGGAGGGATTCATCCAGGTAATGCAGTTGTTTAATATCAACCGCTTGGTTGCTTCAGCCCAAGGCGTGGGCGTCGCGCAGGGGGCATTCGACAAGGCAGTGAAATACATTCAGGAACGGATACAGTTTGGAGCTCCGCTGGCGTCGTTTCAGGGATTGCAGTTCAAGATCGCGGACATGGCAGCCCGCATCGAAAGCGCCCGCGCCCTGTACCAGAAGGCTGCTTGGTTAATTGACCACGGTCGCCTGGACAGAAAACTCGTTTCCATAGCCAAGCTCGTGGCGGGCGAAACAGCGGTTCGTGTAACCGACGAAGCTCTGCAATTGCACGGCGGATACGGATACATGGATGAGTACGATGTCGAGCGTTTCTACCGTGACGCGAAGATCGTTGAAATTTACGAAGGAACCAAGGAAATCGAAAAAGTTACCATCGCGAGAGAGGTAATCGGCAGGTAATCTATGCCACGGCCATGGATCCGAACCTTGCGATGGTTTACCGGGAGCGCAGGGATTTCGAGCGGAGCATTTCCGCTTTCAATCAACGGATTTCCACTTACCTTGACGGGGAAGAGGCTGAAGCGCAGAACGTGTTCCCTCACTACTTTAATAAGCATCAGACAGACGGCATGGATTACATCATTTACGTCGGCTCGGACATGGTCGAAAACGGTGTTTTTGATCTCCTATATGTTAGAAATCTTCGTATCTGGCAGCTCATGGTCTCCTGCGGAATTGCGTGGCACGCTGAGGACATTCGCAAGTCACTCAAAGTAAGCTTGGAGGCTACCCATCTGATGCTGGTCAATCACGGGCCTGTGTCCATAAGATTCCGGTTTGACGAGAAGCGGTTCGACGTAGATGGCGCTTATGACGTAGGGCACGAGATTATCCGGTCTCGCATCGACAAAGCCACCGTCAGGGGAAAAAATGAGCGTATGACTCAACCGGGGCACATCGCAGTCGTCTACTCCCGGCCCAACGAGTATCAGGAAATGATCCAACACATCAACTTTCTTCAGGGTCAGGAATATCTTAATCACGACCTGGAATCCTTGGAGCTGGATGATCTGCCTGGAGTTCAGGGACTGCGTGCGCTGCGGGTTGGTATAAACCTGGATTCTCCGGCGTTAGCCGAAAGAGCGCTGGGCATGTGCGCCACTGGTCCCAGCACCGAGAGCGGAGATCAGCCTCTGCGTGAGTGGCAAGACGCCGAAGTCTCAGCAACTGCAATCTGAGCGCGATCCCGGTGTCCTGGCCCTGTTCCTAGATTGACTTGAGAAATCGGAAGCAGCGGCTCGCGTGGTAGGGAAGAGAACCAGCACAGCAAGTCCGAACCGCCTCCTCGATGAACTGGGATTGTCTGAGTCTGGGGACGTATTCCTTGTTGCAAGACTCAAAAAAAGGACTAGTTGCAAGCGATGGGCAGGTGAAGAAACGATAACCTATGGGACCGGAACATTTTTGGACGCACGGAATGTGGTTATTTCCAACAGTAATGCCCATTGTAATGATCATGGTCTTGCTGATAGTGGTCCTCCTGATCTTCAGACAGGGGGTTCAGACCGCCCTAGCAGGACGGAGGACATCCTTATGAAGACCACTCGAGTTCTGAGAGCGCCTTGGACATCTTGAAGCAACGCTACGCGTATCTAAAATGGATACAGGATTCATCTTAGAACAATATGATGGCTTAACCAAAGAGTCAGGAGCTTGTTATGATAACATTAGTGGCAATCGCGAAAGCTAAACCAGGCAAAGAAAAGGTCCTGGAAGAGACTTTGTTGGCACTCGTGCCGCAAACTCGCCGGGAGGCTGGTTGCATCAATTACGATCTCCATCGCAGTCTGAACAAACCCGGAGTGTTCATATTTTACGAAAATTGGGTGGACCGGGCCGCTTTAGAGAAACACGGCACCATGCCTTACATGGTAGATCTCCGAGCAAAAACGGTTGACCTGCTAGCGGAGCCGATTCAAATTGAATTGTACGAAATGATCTCACAGCAGAAGATCAGCGAATGAGGGGTTTCGTATCGGATTAGAGATATGGCGACTTGTGGTCGCGAGAGAGGTGGTTCGTGTCCACCCCGAAATCTCGTTTGCAGGGCGAATGCTGTTGGTTCTGACCCTGAAAAAAGTTAGTTCGGAACATAAACCCGGTCAAACATGAAACACGCCACAGGAAGTATGCGCGTAACCGAACTACCCTAAGACCTTCTGCGGGGGAAAATCTCCTCTAATCTCTCGCTTCGACCATCTCGCTTCCGTTGACGACACACACTCATCAACTTTACAAGTACTGGCTCCTAACTGCGCCAAGGTAGGCCGGTATTCCCCCAGGAACATCTTTCTCGATTTGAAGTTTTGCTTGTTCTAAACGTGATTTGACACTCGGATGAGCCAGGTCATCCAAATATCTCACGGTCCCGCTCCTGCGGCCCAGCTGAAACAGCAGTCGATCATCGTCAGGCAGGCTCAAATACCGGTCAATAATGGCTAACATAAGTTGTTTGTCTCCAGGCAAAGTCCCTTCAACCTCTTCCAGAAGGTTCAGGATGTGATCGCTTACCAGAGTTGTTGTTATACCTTCAAGATTTTCTATGATCGTCCGGATTTCGCGAACCATGGAGTCTTCATCTGGTGGTCTGAAGGTCCCGTTCTTCACCATGTCCGACAGGGGCGTGCCGCTCTCGACGTACAGCGAGCGGAACCTTACAAAACCCGGATTGATGGCGTTGATGACATGGGCGGTTTCCGTGGCATGCTCGTGTGACAAATCAATCCCGCCAATTCCGGGCATTATGTACAGACAAAGAGATATTCCTGCCTCGACCACTTTTTTCCCACCTTCAATAATCTGATCGGCGCGCGCCCCTTTGTCAATCAACCTCAGAACTTTATCCGAGCCGGATTCCATGCCCACATGAAGCCTCGACAGTCCTGCCTCTTTCAGACGGACATACTCTTCGACGCTCTTGCTCCTAAGCGTACCCGCGCGAGCGTAAGAAGTGACTCTTTGAACTTCCGGAAATCTCTGTTTTATATGGTTCAGTATCGCAAGCAGAGTTTCGGTTGAGAGGATCAGAGAGTTGGCGTCCTGAAGAAATACGGTATCCCCACCGGAAGCCATCCACAATGCCACGGAACGAAAAGAATCCGACAGCGTCGGGTCTTGCATGACAGACGTGAGGACTCGCCGAGTAAGTCGCCCGCCATCGCCCGCTTTCCAGGACATCTGCTTGATCTCGTCACTCACGGCGCGTGCAGCATCGATGTCAGCTTTGATCCCGTCCAGCGGGCGACGAGAGAATTTTTTGCGTTTATAAGTGCTACAGAATGCACACCTGTTCCACGGACAGTTTCTTGTGACCCGTATAAGCAAGCTTCCGGCCTCACTAGGTGGCCGTATCGGCCCTTGCTCAAAACTCAGCGCTTTATTAATCATTCCGTTTCCACCTCTATTTCAATTGCCCACATCCGTCAGGTTTTTTAGCCCGAATTATACGGCAGCCTTGCCATTCCTGGCGTCTACGGATCCGTAATCAGGTGAAGGATGGTTCCCCAGAAGATGAAAAGGTTGAGCCGGCTCCTCACAGGAGACCCGACACAGGCAAAACTGTCGTCACCTTGCACCAAATTATTATTTTATCCTATTGCGGAGCTCTCGTCATCGCACGCGACCCAGTCAACGAGTCGTAAGGCGTCGCCAGAGATATCCTCACATCTTCACGAAAATCTCCGTCTCGCCTTTGTCAAATGTCATTCGGTCTATAGCATTGAGAAGATCCGCGTCGCTGATCGACAGGTACAAACTCTGAAGGGTTTTTTTTTGCGGTCCCCATGTCCGACGCTCGCGTCTGCAATTAACGGATGAACTCCGCTATGCATGGATGGGACTTTCGAGATTCTAGTTGACCAGACGTATAGGGCGCGTTACGTTTAACACTAAGGAAAATCAGGATGTTTCATCGATGTGAGGATTTTTCCGCTCTTGGGTCTTGTGGGAAACTACACGGGGACCTTTTCGCGACCAAAGGAAGTGTTTTGCGACGACGTGCCAGCCAGGCTTACGAAATGACAACCCCTCCGTTAAATTCCTTTGGTAAGCTCGCAGACCTACTGAATGGATTGACCACAGTACACAGGAGCGCATAATACCGAGCAAATCGACTTGTCAGAAAGGATATCGGCATGGATTTGACTGAGATCTACAAACAGGGCGAGGAATTCTTCCGGACAAAGGAATACGGGCTTCTACTCGACTATGTCGAGACGGCTTTTGTTCGCGAAAACGATCGCCAGGTCATTGACCGTTTCACGTTCCGCCAGAAATCCGTAGATGCTCCTGACGTGTCAACTACGTGCCGCGTCCTAGGAGTAGAGCTTTCGACGCCGGTGATCATGTCGGCAATGACCATGCCGATTCCTGCCATCGCAGAAGATGCCTTGATGCAGCTTGCACGAGGGTTGAAAACAGCGGGAAGTCTCATGTGGACCGGAACCCCAATCCCGGACAACCTAGCAGAAATAGCTTCCACCGGAGTTCCGCTGGTAGCCAATGTGAAGCCGCTCACCGACAGAGACAAGGTTCATGCGACGCTGGACAAGGTGATCGAAGACGGCGTTATATGGGTGGGTATCGAAATCGACGCCGGCCGAGGAACCAAGATTCGCGATCGGGAAATGGGTTTCGACTGCACCCCTTTCTCTTTGAAGGATATCGAAGTGATCAAAAAGAGGGCGTCTGTTCCTTTGGTTTGCAAAGGAGTGTTGAGCGCAGAGGATGCCAAGAAGTGCATCGAGGCGGGGGTTGACATCGTGGTCGTATCCAATCATGGGGGGCACACTCTGGACTATTTGCCGCACCCCTTTCAGGTGATGGACGAGATCGTGGATATTGCCAGAGGCAAGGCTGAAATCATTGTGGACGGCGGGTTTCGCCGTGGCAGCGATGTGCTGAAGGGTCTGGCTTTTGGGGCCTCACTGGTGGGCCTGGGCCGCCCAATTCTCTACGCGTTAGCCGCAGGAGGGGAAAACGGCATCACTGACCTAATCGGCGGCTTAACCAGGGAATTGGCTCGTCTCATGTGTATGGTGGGGGTCAGAGAACCCGTGAACGTTCCCAAGGAAATCCTGATTGCCCAATAGAAGGCTGAGTTGGAGGAGGTCCGCGGGACAGATTAAGCTCATTAACGCCGTGAACTGGAGTCAGACCCGACTCCGATTGCAAATAAGACTATTAGCTCGCTAATCTTCAGCTTTTGCTCTACCAATTCTTCGCCTGTGGCGATAGCCCATCACGCTGAGTGCATCCAACGGCCCTTGGCCTTACGTTACGGCGCTCTATTCCAATGACGCGCACCTCCTGAGATTATGTTGACCCGTGGCAGTTGCCGGGGTATTCTCAGGAATCCCATATAACTCTCTATTCTAGGTGAAGTGGTCCAATTCTGCCCCTCGAGGCTTTTCGTAGACAACGGCAAGCGATACGGGTCCATCGGACAATGCAATCTCGGGCAAACGATCCACCTCCAAAGGTTGACGAGAGGCATGATAACTGCCGAAAATTGAGGTCGCTCTCAGGAGTTTTGTTCGGAGAAACTAAGGATAAAGCTTATATGGCGTTAGTTCGATATCTTCCGGTCCCACAGAGTTTGCGAACACATAAGTAAACCCGAAAAATAGAACCTTTGCTACGAAAGGAGGAGAAATGTCTGAGAAGACCAAAGTTGGAGCCGAAGAGAAGGCGACCGGGATTTCCCGCAGAGGTTTTGCGAAGGTTCTCGCAGGAACCACGGCAGCGGCTCTGGTCGGGGCTGCTCCGACGCCTACCGTCAGTGCTTCTCCTTCGGCAACGGCTGAAGGGGCTGAGCAGATTTACCAGTGCAAGCCGGAACTGAAACGCTTCTCGGAAAAGGACATTGCCTTCAAAAAGGTCTCCGAGGAACTCGGGGCTCCTTGGATGCAGCTCTGGTTCAAGAATATGCTCACCAATGTCAAGGAATCAAAAATAGGGAAGAATGTTCCAGTGAAGAGCCCCAAAGAAGCGCGAGCGCACGTGGCTTTTTGGATGGCCGCGTCCACATGGAATCGGGTCTCAGGACCGTATGGAGAAGGTCTTGAAAACAAGGGCCTTCTCAGTTGGAAACCGATGAACGTTCCCCCCATGTTCCGCGGCAATCCCGATCCTGATCCGGATCCCGCGGATCTAACCAAGAAGATAAAACAGATTGCACGGTTCGTCGGCGCAAACAGAGTCGGCATAGCTAAACTCAACCGCAAATGGATCTACGAGGAAACGTGCAGAAATCCGTATGCGCCGGATGCTCCCCAAACCAAAAAGATTGTTTTCAAGGATGTGAAAGAAACGGACGAAACAGACAATGAATTGATAATCCCGGAAACCGTGAAATATGCCGTTGTTACCGTCGCAGAAATGAACCGGATAGCGACGCAAATAGGTCCCACGTCTGTCCAAAGCAGCGTAGCCACAAACATGGGTTATGCTCGGATAGGAATCATTGACATAGCACTGGCAGAAGCGATCCGGACCCTTGGATACAATGCGATCCCGACAATGAACAATACCGGTTTGAGCATTCCGCTAGCGATCGACGCGGGACTCGGGCAACTTGGACGACACGGTCTTCTGATCACCCCCGATTACGGCGCTGCCGTGAGAATCGGGAAGGTTCTTACTGACATGCCGCTTGTTCCCGACGGTCCCATTGATTTTGGTTTGACAAAGTTTTGCGAGAGTTGCACGAAATGCGCCGAAAACTGTCCGGCCAAATGCATCGGGTTCGGAGAGAGAACCTACAATGCGCCCGTGGACACCAGCAATTCCGGAGCATTGAAGTGGTTCACAGATGGGCGGAAGTGCCTGCGCCTGTGGGTCGAATCCGGCGCGTCCTGTGTCAATTGTCAGGCTGTGTGCACGTACACCAAAGGTAGTTTCTGGGGCCATGGGTTCGTTAGAGGTGTTACCAATACCGCCCCACAATTGAATCCATTGTGGGCATATATGGATGACGTTTTCGGATACGGCCAGATGAGAGATCCCGATGTCGTGTGGAACATGAAAATGTCTCCCTTTGGTATGGATCCCAGAAAGGAAATCTAGAGACACCAGGCATATAACCACTCCGCGTAATGAAGGAGGCAATGACAATGGCTGAGAATCAATCGATTTCAGAAGCCCTCGGAGGTCTGTTTAGGGCAATTTGGAATCACGTGGCGAATACAAAGTGGTGGAAGACTTGACTGTGGATCTGCTGGTTCATCCTGGCAGTTGCCACGGCAAGCGCAGTCTTTGGAAGCTTTCAGGAGTATGAGTCCAGGCCGGCTTTGACATATGGAGTCCTTTTCGTAATTCTGTTGATCATTGGTGCAATCTGTTGGAGGAGGGGTCGTCCAGCAACTAGTGCGCAGTAAATTATGAATCGCAGAGAATTCCTCAGATATACGGTCGAAGCCGGACTCATGGCAGGGCTCGCAGGAACGTGCTTGGCACTGTCCGCCGACGGCCGGTATGTCAGGCCTCCGGGCGCGATTGCCGAAGAACACCTGTACAGGAAGTGTGTCAAGTGTGGAGTATGCGTAGAAGTTTGCCCGACGAGGGCCCTGGACTTTGTTGGATTGTCTTGGGACCTCAAGAATATCGGGACCTCCAGGCTGAACACAAGACATGGCGGCTGTATTGCCTGGAGACGGTCTTGTCTGAAATGCGCCGAGGCCTGTCCCACAGGTGCCCTGGTGAAGCCGGCGGACATCAAGCTCGTGCGCATGGGAAGCGCGCTGGTCAGAGAGACGGAATGCATCAACTGCATGATGTGTTTTCGTGAGTGCCCCATAGAAGGCGCGGTTCTGTTTCCCAATCCTAATGGTGAACCTTACCGAAGGCTCCTAGACATTCCATCAGCGTTGGCGGACAGACATTCCCACCTAAAGGTTTACATTGACAATTCCTTGTGTGTCGGTTGCGGCCTGTGTGCTCACGTGTGCCCTCCCAAGTGCATAGACATGTCCCCCCAACATGAGGTGAGAATAGGGGCATGACTTTTAAGAAAATCAGAACTGGATTCGGAGTTGCAATCATTCTGGCCTTGGCGACCGGTGCGGTGCTTCGATTCGAAACTGGATCGCTCTGCTATTTTCATATTGGCATGTCCTGGTTGGTCTGCCCCATAGGTTTTCTCGAAATCTGTGTGAACAGCCGCACCATTCATTGGGATCTGTTTCCGTTTGCACTTGTGGGAATAGTGCTGGCAGCAGTCCTGGGTAGGGCGTTTTGTTCTTGGGTCTGTCCTGTAATGTTCGTGAGTGACTGGGCTGATCAAGTGCTCAGCAGCCTTATGCCGGAGCGGGTGAATCTTTGGCGAGCCAGTCTATCGTCGTTTGTGAGTGCAAGACTTCCAAAGCTGACCTACAAGGATGGCCTCGCTCTCTTGTTGGGAGCCTTTGCCGGAATAGTTATATTCAAATACCCATTTATCAGCATCTTCTGCCCCATTGGAGTTGTCACCAGAAACATAATCGATCTTTTTACCCACCTACGAGTCTCCGCGGATCTAATTTTCCTTTTGATCCCATTGATCGCAGGCTATTTCTTTGTTGGCGGCTGGAGAGCTTGTTGTCCGGCAGGTTTGATCCACAGTATGGGGGCACGTGCAAACGCCTTATTAATTCCAAGTGTGGACCACGAAAAATGTGCTCACTGCGGACTCTGTAGGCAGAAATGCCTGGCAGGGCTTCCGCTTGGAGACGGATATTATGATAAGCAACTTTGCATCAAGTGTTTCAAGTGTGTCGATAACTGCCCCAATAGGGCCGTCAGTCTGAAATCATCGCGTGCTGGCGATCACCAAGTCCTGAAAAATTCTTGACGCACCCCCTGGGATGGAGCAGCAGCCTGGAGACGCAAAAGCATTGCTCTGGTAATGGATGGCCCCGACTGAATAATGATGAGGAGGCGAACAATTTCATTAGTCAGCCTTATCGTGAAGATGTATCGGTTGTGAAGAGTCGCAGCAAGATCCTCGCATCTTCACGAAAATTTCCGTGTCGCCCTTGTCAAATGTCATCCGATCAATGGCGCTCAGTAGGTCAGCGTCGCTGATCGATAAGTATAAGCTCTCAACCGTCTTTTTGCGGTCCCCATGTCCTACGATTGCGTCTGCAATGAGGGGATGCACCCCGCTCCGCATGGCATTGGTCTTCCAGCAATGCCGGAGATCATGGGGGGTAGGACGTGCCTTGAATTTCAGAGACTCTACTGCGCTGCGCCAGGCACGAGTGACCGAGTCCTCATGGGGTGGCTTCCCATCCTCGTTGAGGAATATCTTATTGTAAATCAAAGACCTCACCTTACCGGCTTCGTTAAAAGTCGGTATTAGCAGCCGATGAATGGGGACACGTTTGCTACGCCGTTCCTTTGTTTGGCTCGACCCTAAGACTATAAGCCGTTTGCTGAGATTGACTTGTTCCCATGTCAAATCCAAGACTTCTTTCCGACGCATGCCGGTGAAGTAAAGGCAACGAATGATAGGCCTCGTCCAGGCGGGACACTCCGCAACTATCTTGCTAAAATCGTCGAATGAAAGATACACATCTCTCTGGCCTTCCCGCTCATCTGCGGGGGCGGTTTCTCGTACCGGATTCCGGTCAGTGAGTTCGGCTTGCATAAGGACTTTGAACATCTTCGAGAGCACGCCCCGTTCCCTGTTGATGGTAGCGTTCGCTGCTTTTTCCTTCTTCCTCTTGAGCATGTACTCCTTGATCTGACGGACCTTGATGTAATTGACCGGAAAATCAGGACCCCAGTACGCAAGGATGTGAGCAAAAGATTGCTCGTACCGAGAAGGATCGCTGAGAATAAGCACTTCCGGGTCGGACATGCAGTATTCAATCGCCTTGATGAGTGTCAGTTCTTCTGCGGCCCCCTGATGGCCGACCGAGGTTATAAGGGCCGGGGGCAAGGTCCAGCCGCGATTCTTGAAGAGTTGAATGCAGACCCGCCTGGACTCGTCATCGAGGTATCGATAATCCTTATACTTGATGGCGGCGCTCAGGGCCCTTTCGATTTTCCTGGCAGTCCTTTCGCTGGTCACGTTATCCAAAGTGACACGGATATCTTCCCGTTTTCCGTCCGGACCGGTTCTTTTGAACCGGACTCGCCACTTTCCTGTTTCCTTCCTGAATTGCAAAGACATTTCAACTCCTTGTTCTTGCAGGGACGGATCTACACTCCTCATCCGGCTCAAGGTTGTTTTTTCGAAGATCTTTCAACAAAGAGCGGGACTCCTCCAAGGAAATAGGTCTGTTGGTAGGTCTGAACTGACCAGCCGCTTGCCGACAGATCCCTGAAGCTGGGCTCAACCCTGCTTCCCGTTGAATGAATTCTTCGACCAATGCGCGAGTGAAGACTTGCTTCCGTTTTCCAAGTTTGATGGAGCGCAACTTCCCCTTTTTCACGAGTTGTCGCACCATCTTTATAGGAGCGCCCAACATGTGAGCCACATCTATCTCCGTGAGGAAATTAAGATTTTCACTTGAAGTGCTGGCAGGGTCTCCGTCAACGGGACTCTCAGCATTGTTTGATGGGCTATTGGGGTAGTACGGATAGCTGAATCCGTACATCGCGGCGTAAAAGTTGTGCTCCGCTTCCGAGGAATAAGCGAATGTAGGCTTCATCGGTATCGCCAGTCTTGCAATCTCCTCTTGGGCCTCAAGATCGTATTCTCCGGAGAGCGCTTCCCGAATTCTCTCCATCTGCTGACCGCATTTCGGGCACGGGACTACTCCGTCGGAATACCTGTGCTCCAGCACCACGTTGTTGGTGATCCCCACACAGTTGCACTCAGACTTGGGGCATCGATAAAACCAGCACGTCTCTATCATGATCAAAACCTCCAGTTTTCCGTACATCGCTTGGGGATGAAGAGGCGGCGTTCTTTCTCGCTCACCATCACATAGTCGAGCTCGCCTTCCTCGCATGCCTGACGAACCGTCCGAACCGATGTCCGGAGCAAGTCCGCCACTTTTTCGGTTGTGCGCAGAGGCTCGAGTGTCATCGTCGTTCCTTAAAGAACGTTTTTGCGGACTCAAAACCTCCGAAATTCGCCGGAAATTTTTCAAAAAATATCGGTGGGTTTGTAACTTGGTGATATTAAATGTAATAATCAAGTGGAGGAGAAATCGTAACTGGTGAGGAATCCTTTGAATGGTCAATGCCATGTCTCTTGACCGGTCGGCCGTACCGGCCAAATCGCGTCAAGGAATTCGCTCGTCAGGCCACCCGTAGCAACGGTGAACTCTCTGGGGTCGTCAAATAAGATCCTGCCCGGCTTGATCTTGGTGAAAGTTTGGACGATAACAACTCTGCCGAAAGGAGAACCAGCCTCCACCAGGATTGCGTCCTTTCTCCCAGGCATGTCCCGTACCGAGCGGTTCAGGTCCCTAGGATCAATGGGACCATCATCCGCGAACTTGGCCCACGTTTCAGAAATGACGACCGCTGCCTTGGCATCCCTTTTAACGAGCTCCATTTGGAATTCCCTCTGGGATTTTCTTTTCTCTTCCAAGGTGTCCCATTGGAAGGTGAACGTGTCTATGTACCCGTCGGACCGGTAGGCAAGGCCGACAGGCGACAAGTAACCGGACTTCCTCAGGTTCTTTTGAGCTACCTGCCGCATTCTTCGAGCGATCTTACGCAACTCCTCTGTGTCGTACAGCATGGTCCTCCTGACTTTCTCGCGGAACCTGCGAATACCGCTAACAGGTCCCTTATCTAACCGCGGCTCAATGGAATGCCAGAATTCCAGGCGACTGGACTCACCAGCGGGCCTTCGGTTTCCCTATATCTTTCAGGTCCCGGTGAAGCTCGTGTGACACTTTCCGGATGTACTCCACGAGGTCTCGGCCTTTGGCGTATTGGGCCTTCTCCCCATAACCCACCCTGTGGAGCCACCAGGAAACTCCGCCGGGTGTTTCGAAATTCCTTGCAAGCACATCGAATATCCCGTCAGGGTCTTTGGCAACTGCCGCGTCCGCGAATACCAGCATGTCGCGAATCCGGTAGTCTTGCATACGGCTCATCGCCGGCCGGGCCGGTTCGGTGGTGTCCGGAGGTTGTGACAGGACCTGATCAGGGTCAGGCCCGTCAGAGTCCGTAGCTTTCTCAAACTGATCTTTAGTCAGGTCCTTTTCTTTTGTGACCTGGAGCTCTACAGAGCCGCCGGCCTTCTTTTTTCCCGAATCCTTCTTCTTCATGCATTCCTCCAGAGTCTTTCGAAGATAGTTACGCAGGACCACTGGGCTTGTGCGCATAGCTTAGAGGCCACTTCAGGCTTTGGCCGCCGACACAGCGGGCGAGTTACAAAGCACGTTGTGGATCTGCGTCTTGCCAAATGGCTTTCCCTTACGGTTGAAAATCCCTTCATTCGTGAGATTCTCGACAATTCCGAACAGGGTGTTTCCTTGATGCCGGAGTTCGAGGATTCTTCGAATGGCCTTCTGCTCTTGAAAATCAGGTATCACTCGACCGTAAATGACCTGATAGCCATAGGGCGGATTATTATTGCAAGCCTCCTCCTTCTCCTTCTTGCGATCCATGGCGGCTTGAATCCTTTCGGATATGATTCCTCTCTCCATTTCTGCGATTGAAGCCATGAGCGTGAAAAAGAAGCGACCCATTGCGGACTTGGTGTCGAGCCTTTCCGTGATTGAATGTAGAGCCACCCCCTTTTTGTCCATCAACTGAGCCATCTCCAGGGCATCAATGGTATTGCGGGCTAAGCGATCCAGCTTGTGGACGACGACCACACGAATTTCCTTGTTCCTCACCTTTTCCAGGACCTGCTGAATGCCCGGCCGCCCTTTGATACTGCAACCGGAGATACCCCCGTCTGCAATGATCCCGATGAGCTCCATGTCATGCAATTCCGTGTACGTGCGGATTTTGGCTCTTTGCATGTCCAAAGAGATGCCGCCTCTTGCCTGCTCCTCGGTGCTCACTCGCACATATCCAACCGCTTTCACTGCTACTCTCCTCCTTTGCATACAATCTCACACCGACGTACCAGATCGTGGGTGCTAAGCGTCAAATAGACCTCGCGGACGATCAGATCGTGCTGCGAAAGGGAACATGGCTGCTTTGACTGATTTACAATGGCTTCGTGGAGATACCTTGTGAACTCAGCAGAAAAGGTGAGACCGCGAAGCGCTACCACCAGGCCGGTGGCAGTATCCACCATGACGACTCTCAGCAAGGCGTGGAGTTCATCACTTATTTCGGGGATTTTTCTGAACTCCTGTGCCACAAGCCACCAGCTATACGGGGCATCATTCCAGGGCATTTTCCCGAATCTGTGAAGCAGGAAGATTACCGGACCGCTAATATAGAGGCCAAAGAGGGCTTCACCTCTCTGGATGCTCGATATCTCCTGTTCGCTGGGATTGTTGTAAAAGTAGTGGAGCCAGTGCCCTGAATCATCGTAGTTATAATGGCAGCCTTCCGGCCATTGGTTGAACGCAGGATCGAACGGCTGACCTATGGCGAGAATCTGCATATATGGTCCTTTCAAGCAATCCGGTATTAGCAAAACTTTTTAATGTTTTTTCGTATTTCCCTGATTTAGTTGATTTTTCCCCTAACCTTATTTTCGCGCAAAAAACGTAAAGTTTCCGCAAAATTCGCAAAAATATGACAATAAAGCGCGAAAAAAGCGCCTATATTTAACGATTCAAGTGAAAAAAGACACTTTTAATGCAGATTGAGCGCGTTGCAACGCGTTGTTGGTAGGCAAAAATGAACAATTAACGCGAAAATATAGACTAGCCGGGGGGGGCAAGCATGGGACGTCGAGACGGGAAAAATCTGGCACGTAGCCTATGCAAGTGATATTTCTCCTACATAAAGAAAAGCTCTGCACGTTGGACTCCGTCTCGTGTTGGACGGGGACTCCACTGACGTGAGACGTCAGACAAGAAATCATGAGGAGAACAATGGAAATGCAAGATCGTTACCAGCGAGGCTGGGAAAAACTGAGAGAGACAGATGAGAAGGCCGGTGACCGTATTGTTGAAAACTTAAAGGACATCGCACCGGATTTTGCTCGTTACATCATTGAGTTTGCATTCGGGGACATCTTTTCACGACCCGGACTGGACCTCAAATCACGCGAGATTGCCGTGGTGGCAGCATTGACAGCTCTTGGCAATGCTGCGCCACAGCTGAAGTATCACATCGATGCAGCATTGAATGTTGGCTGCAGCAGACAAGAAGTTATAGAAATTATAATGCAAATGGCGGTCTATGCTGGCTTTCCTGCGGCTCTTAACGGGCTCTCCGCAGCGAGGGAAGTGTTTGAAGAGCGCGATTCCTCGGAGGGTAGCCTGGTTTAGCCCTTTATTCCATCGGACCGGTTCATACGAGCCGGTGAATTCAAACGCTAGAACTTGAGAGGTCACGGATGTTTAATCTACATGGTGCCCGCGTAATAGTCGCCGGGGGATCGTCCGGAATCGGTCTGGCGACCGCTAAACTGCTCGTCGAGTGTGAAGCCTCTGTGATCATTACGGGCCGAGATGTTGACAAGTTGACATCCGCAAGCAAATTGCTTGGCCCCGATGTCCAACCAGTGCCGTTTGATGCCGCGAATTTAGAGCAAAGAGCCAATGCACTGGCCAAAGTCGGAAGATTTGACCACTTGGTCATCTCTCTAACGGGCGGGAAAGGGGCTGGTACCATTCAATCCTTGTCGCAGGTTGACTTACGAAGTGGGTTCGAGGCAAAGTTCTGGACGCACTTCTCCCTGGCGCAGGAGGCAATCCCCTATCTCAGTTCCGCCGGCTCCATCACATTCGTTTCGGCGATTTCAGCGAGAGCTGCAAATCCTGGTACCGCCGGTCTTGCCGCGATCAATGCGGCCATCGAAGGTTTGGTAAAGCCGCTTGCCGTAGAACTCAGGCCGCGTAGGGTCAACGCAGTAGCACCTGGGGTAATCGATACGCCATGGTGGAACTGGCTCCCTGAAGAAAATAAGAAGTCGACATTTGAGGCCTTTGCCGCAGCTACTCCAGTAGGTCGCGTTGGAAAACCGGAAGATGTCGCTACCGCGATTGTTTTCCTCATCGGAAACTCTTTCATGACCGGTTGTGTAATCGAATGCGATGGCGCTTTGCGCTTGGTGGGGCAACAGCTCTGATAAGAGCATCAACTTGCCCTGCTAGGTGCTAAGGTGGTTCGCAACCGGTCATCCTCACGGCGACCCCCAGACAAGAAGGAGATCAGATGAAAGTAGTCCGTTTTGACAAGGCCGAGAGTTACGAGCCTGAGAAAGATTGGAAGCGAGTAAGTCTGTGCAGTGAAGCGGACATTTCCGTGGAGCATTTCGTCAAACCTCCAGGCCATGCGTCCCCTCGACACGAGCATCCCAATACCCAAGTAATAATTGTGCTGAAGGGCAAGATGGTGATCACCACCGACGAAGAGGAAAAAGACCTGAATGAGGGGGACGCCGTGTATATACCTGGCAATGAGCCGCACGTTCTGACGAATCCATTGACGGAGCCCTCGATCGGAGTTGACATTTTCGTCCCGGGCAGATCATTCGACTTCTGGTTGAAGCGAAAATAAATGAGGAGACACCCTATTTGCGAAATCTGGAAAAGGCCGCTGTACTTTCCTACCAGTTCGCCCGAAAGGCGGGCCGCGGCATGCCGTGAACGCCCTGTAGTTCGCGTTTCAGAAGGTTTACAAGAGGCCTCAAGGTGTGAGCCCGGCCCGGGCGGGAAACACGTTAGACTTTAAGGCCTGCGAAGATTGGGCTTACCACATCCGGCCAAGGGTTCATGTCGCACCCGATGATGCATACTCTTGGCGAGAAGCAATATTGGGGCACCCTAAGACCCTGGCACCCAATGTGACCGTCAGGTTCAGAACGTTTCTCGGCGGGCCATTCAGAACGTTGTCGCTGTGGTAGCCTATTGTGGAAGGTCATTCTCTTGGAAGCACAAACAGGAAGTTGATCCATTCCCCGGGCTTAGTCTCACACCAGATCCGACCGCCGTGGGCCTCGATAATTTTGCGAACATTGTAAAGACCTAGACCCGTCCCTCTTTTCCCTTCCGTGATATCATCACGCACTCGATAAAATTTGTCGAATATCTTGTCGGCCAAATCAGGAGCGACACCCGGTCCGGCATTCCAGACGTTAAACAGATAAGTGTCTCCTTGGTCCACGAATCCATAAGCGATTTTCGCACCGGGATAACCATACTTTAGAGCGTTGCCAAACAGGTTCCGGTATACTATTTCGAGGAGGGCCGGATCTCCTTTGAGCTTAATGCCTCCCACACCTCCCATACTGACATCATAGCTTTCAAATGAATCGGGATAGCGCTCTTTCAGACCGGTCATGGCCGGGATTATCACTTCTTCATGAAAATTTCTTATGAGTTGTTTTCTTATTGTAAATTCTCTCTGATCCAGTTCTGCCATGACGAGGAAGTCGCGGCTCATGGCCTCGAGGAATTGTGAGTGATGGTAGACAATTCGCAGTTGTTCTTTCCGGGCTGCATCGCCTTCTGTTTCCAGCAACCGCCGTAGAAAGCCGCCCATAACTATGAGAGAATTCTTCGTTTCGTGATTTATGAAATGGGCCGCTTCTTGAAAATTTCGGTTGGCCAGATCGAGCTTTCTCCAGATAGCCTTCTCACGTCCGATATCTTTGCTGACCCCTACCGTGCCCAGCGCTCTTCCTTGTTGATCTCTTAGAAGGGACAATGTTAGCGATATTTCAACAATGCCGCCGGCTTTGGTTGTGAGGCGAGTTTCATAATTCCGGACGCCCCCTGAGGCGTAAACCTCATCGAGAATTCTCTGTCGTTCAGCCGCGTCCAGCCATAACTCGGAAACGTCTAGACCCTGCACCTCCTCTGCAGTGTATCCGAGCATTCTCTCCGCGCCTGGATTGAACTTTACGATACGCCTGTCAAGGTCGGTGGTTATGATCATATCATCTGAACAGCGAAGAATTCCTTCCAAATAACTGGTTTCTTTTTCCAGCGCAGCGGTTCTTACCTTTAGTTCATCCTCCCAGGCATTGAGTTGCTTGTATAGTTTTTGGCATTGTGCCAGCTTCGTTAGCAGATCTGATATTTTCTCGCGTCGCTCCTTTGATCGATCCCTCTGCGTGAGGTCAGATACCGACTCAAAAATTAACGCCGCATCTTTGTGCTGGATAAAACGTACTTTGATGGCGCATTTCTTGTCATGCCGAATTTGTATGCCTCTAATTTCCGGCCCAGCCGTGCCGGCCGCCAGTTTTTCGAACGGGCAAAAAGGGCAAAAGGCATCGAGCCCTGCGAGCGCCTCATAGCAGGGCTTGCCCGCCCACTGCCCAATACTCTCCGACAAATGTGAGTTCACATGCAGTAATTGAGCGTCAGGACCTATTGCGGCAGCCCCCTCCGGGAAGCCGTCCAATATATCTTCGATGGGCAATGGCATTATGGCCTCGCTGGCCAGAAGCGTTGAATCTGATTGTTTCGTGGCCATGAGCGAATACCCCCCGGAGGTTTGTCGTTCAGATATAAAGCATTATATCGGCTGTGTCGGCGCGAGTCGATTATTTAAAAGTAAAAAGAGGCCCGACAAGCTTACATCGTCGGCCACTAAAAGCAATGAGGAAAGCCCCTCGGCCTGGACCGGAGGGTCACTTGCTCCCTATATAAGGAGTCTGAAAGAGTTTATCACTCAAAGGGGAAAAGGTACGTTTCGGGAAAGGCTACGTGAATTTGCCCAGGTTCCCGAGTGACGGTCCGTCGTAGGAAGATTGGGAGGTTCTTTTTCATGAAGCCTGGAGAAGGGCGCTGTACGTTCCTACCAGTGCGCCCAAAGGGTGGGCCGCGGATAACACAAAAGCCCTGTAGTTTGCGCTCTAGAGGGCTTACAAGGGGCCTCAAGGTGTGAGCCCGGCCCGCGGGGAAACACCGCTTCACAGGCGTAAACCAGAAAAATGTAACGTGTTATAATGTTTAGATTTGCTACGGTCTCTGACTGGCCTTGTCAATGTTGATGGGCCGATTGCGATACTGACCCGTCTGGCCATCAGGACATATGATAATGTCTTCCGACACCGTGCCTTTCTCACGTCATCCCAGGCACGCCCCAAGTGCTCCCGGTCACTACGGTTGACGCCGACAACTCCATCGTCCACTATAAGGAAATGCAGGGTACGGTATATCGACGAGAACGCAGGGACCACGAAAAAGGTTCGCGTACCGCGAACTTGGCTGTGTTGTGAATTCATCGATCATCATGCATGGAGCGAGTGATGGCCATCCGTAGGAGCAACCTCCTTAGAGAGCTACTGGACCTTATACAACAACAACACCGCTGGCCGTTGGGCGTGGACGTTGGATGGTCCCACCAAAAGCGCTCGATGGCTGTGGCCTCCACAGTTGATGTTTTCACTCCGTTCAACGTTAGACCAGTGGTGGTGTCTGCGGACACTGCAAGCCCCATTTTCGCCTGGGAAGGTAAGTTTAAGAACGTTTGTGAATGGGTCTCAGGGTTGCCGGAAAAACTCCGGTCACTTGTGGTCGTAGCAGTCGACGGACCGATTGGTCCGGAAGGACGACCAGCCATACTGCGTTACGTTGATGGCGCTTGCCAAAGCGGTCAGTGTCATAGGCGGTGTCCGCCTGCTTCGGTAACCGGAGGCGGTCAGATGCTGGTTCAGCGAACCTACGAGTTCATCGATAAGCTTTGTGGTGGCCTGCAGGTTCAGCAGCTTTTCAAACATGGGACCCCTTCACCTCGGCGTAAAGCCGTCGAAGCCTGACCCGGGAGACCGATATGTTCCTGATCCTATTGCTGAAATTATGCCGAAGACTCAGTTAACGTACCACGAAAATTTGGTTCAAAAGCGTATCGCAGGCTTGTCAAAAACGAAATGGCGACGTTCTCACAGGTCATCTCCTGACTGGAGTAACTACCTGGTCACGGCGGGAATCAACCTTTGCCGGGACATGATGAGAGCGACGACGCATTGTCGAGAGTGCGGATGGTACGACTCTGAAGCCAAAGAGTGCCGTGCGGGAATCATTCACAAACCTGGAACCTATTGTTCAGACTACCAAGCCCTCCCGAGGCATTCTCTATCGACTCCTGTCCCTAGGCCGGATATATTACATGACCTCAAAGAGAAGCACACATTGGTACGGGACGCTGTCAGTCGCATAGTACGCATCATCAATGAAAAAGGTATGCAGGGCACGTCTAAAAGGGAAAGGCGAGTGCCTGTACTGCTGGATCTTCTGCTACGCGGTTATGACCTGGAAGATGACATAGTGGAGATAGCGAAAGAACTTAACGCATCAGTTAATGAAACGAAACGCACCAATGCGCTGCTTCAGATTTGGCTTAGAGATGGTCAACTCCAGGATGATCAAGCCCTCGCCGAGTCAATGGAAATGCTCAAGGACGTCTTCGTCGACGTGGAGGAACCGTCAAACGTGACGGTTATCTAAAGACCGAGGAAGCAGGAGACTCACGGGAGTGCCGAGCAGATAGGTGGAGCGAATGACGAAAAAAACAAAACGTTTCAAGTTTGGATCAAGGGAGTTGTCTGTCTTGGTTAGGTCTCTTGGTGTCTCTGAAATCGAAGAGAATGATTTCCGTGAGGGCCTTGGTCCTCATCCATCTGAAGAGATTCTCAGGGAGATCGCTTTCGGCCGATTACCAGAAAAGGATGGCCAGTTGTGGGATGAGCACATAGTTCAGTGTGACCACTGCCTACGAAAAATTTACGATATCACGCCAAATGGTCGTAATGAGGATGAGCCTCACTGGACTGACGTGTTTTCGTCGCTTAGAACGAGCCCGGAAGAGTCTCGCATTCGGCCGCGGTTATTTGTGGAAAGGCCATCAAAGGTTTTGGTCGAAGCTCCTGGCCTAGGAACTCGGTATGAGTCACTGAAAGAGGTGAGAACCCTTAGACCGGTCAGGTTCTTGCCCGGAGAAACTATTAAGACTGAAGTTGATGTCTCCGCTGATGGTTTTCTCTCAGCTTTCATGAGGGACAGGGAAGAACATGTCGATCTCGTTTACCCGAGATACCCAGATGATGACACCTATGCTGCACGCGAATCCTCCAAAACCTTCACATTTGAGGCGCCAGAAGAAGCAGGCGACTACTCTCTGGTAACCATTTGGACTAAGAACGAGCTGCTATCTGCTGAGGATATTGAGTGGGATAACCTTGAACAGGATGCATCCCTCCACGTGTTCAGTGATCTCATTCACTCCAGCAAAATCCCAGGGAAAGAGTGGACTGCCGTAAGTTGTTTTCTCTCTGTCCAGCCCCAATTGCTTTTGCTTCAACTTCTTGAGTGCAGCGAGCCGTGGAATATTTTCGCTCTGCGGCCCCTATACCCTGAGCGGAAAGATCCTGACGGGGTGAGATACTGGACTCCTCTTCTTTTCGGAGAACTTCAAGACGGGCGTGCCCGCTACGGATGGGCCGGCGGATCGGCCGATTTGCGGGAACTTAATTCCAAACCAAAGGAAGAGTTGTCATCACAAGAACGGATGATTTTAGACAAGGCTGGTTTTATGAGTGATTTGGAAATCACTGACTTGCTGGTGTATGTAAACATGCCGACGCAAGACGAATGCACCCTCGTACGCGTGACTGGAGATTACTACTTCACGGGAGTGTGGGATCCGGAATCGAGAGATGATTATAGCCACATGGTACCATGCCAGTATATTGGAACGTTCCTCAGAAACCCACCGATAGTGAGCCCGGAGCTGTCCTCACGACTCAAAATCAGGTTAGGTCGCTGGAGACTGGAGAATGTAAGGGCCGAGGTTTTGAAATTGGCCGAGATGTTTGAACGACTAGCCCTGGTATAGATTAGTTCCGCTTGCTCTATCCTAGATTTGATACCTAGGCTGTTTTTTCGGGGGGAGGGCAGGCCAGGCGGACCCTTGAGACGGATGAACTGCCTGTAGTTGAGTTTCCAAAAGCTTTATAGATCGTCTCCGCGGGCCAATCCGGCCTCCCGAAAAAGCCCCGTGATATTCGGCCAGATCTGCTGATGTAACATATTATAATTAATGCTGATTTCCTTCGGCCTACAGGCTGGAGGAAATCTGCCTCAGGACCATTTACCGTTGTTGCGCCAACAACCAAGAGCGGCTGCTCACCGAAATCCGGTTCCGCTGCCTCCTAAAACATGCTCAGGCAATTCTATCCCCACGGCGAGGGGATGAAGGAGCCGACGGGGTGGCACATCGAGCTTCTGATAAAGGTCGGTGCGAGACTCTTGTATCAAGATCGGAGTCGGTACGTCCATGTGGCCTCGGCTTTTCACGGGGTCTGACATTTGCTGCGCAGTGCCGGGGTTACGGGTGTGGTGGAAAAAACGTTTGACGCAGTGAAGTAGGGCGAGGTACGCTCAGAGACAGTGGCAAAGGGGCCTTTTCATCAACATGACGTCGGTTTTGCCTACGCCGGGTCGCCATGGGATACCTCAGGAGACCTTGTGGGCTCAGCGGGGCCACCTCTCAGTCCCCCACGGGTGCGAGAAAGCGCCAAAGGACAAGACCGTAGCACATTTACGGGGTACGTAAACCGGGGCGCCTGCTGAACGGAATGCCTTCACTGTCAAGACAAATTACTCTCTTTCGTCCAATGTCGGCCAAAGCCGAGGAAGGATATAAGCTGAAAGGAGTATCGGAATGCTCGTCAAGAATTGGATGATCAAGCCAGTCATCACGGTCGATGTTAACGCAACCATGCAGCAGGCCATCGACTTGATGATGGATCATTCGATCAGTATCCTGCCGGTCCTAGAAAACGACAAACTGGTGGGAATAGTCACTGACCGCGATATCAAGAGGGCGTCGCCTTCGAGTGCAGTGCTGCTGGAGATCCAGCATGTCCTTTCTCAGATCGCAGGGCTCGCTGTAGGCGCTGTCATGAGCCCGCATGTCGTTACGGTCCCACTCGATTTTACAGTGGAAGAGACCGCCCAGCTGTTGCTGGAAAAGGGATTCTCCGGTGTACCCGTCGTCGATGACCAAGGGAGCGTCCAAGGAATTATAACAAAAACAGATGTGTTCAAAGTTCTGATAGCAGTGAGCGGGGTGGCAAGAAAAGGCGTGCAGTTTGCGCTGCTGCTCAAGGATGAAGCGGGCAAGATCAAAGAGATCACCGACCTCATACTGACACATGATGTGCGCATTGTGAGCTTCATGAATTCTTACGAGTTGGCTCCTGCAGGACATGTCTATGTGTACATCAGAATGTATCATCCTGAGAGGGACAAGATGTTCCGTGTAATAGACGAGCTTCGGAGAAAGAACCGGATGATCTATTGGGTGGACAACAAGGAGAACGTGAGGAAAATCTTCGAGTAAGGACGGCGAGTCATAGAAAGCGAGCCGAGTGGCCGTTCATATATCACTTATTAGTTTAGCGGTATAGTGAGTCTCTCTCCTGAGAAAGGAAGGCTTGATCTCGGTCCTAGCGTCACGCAATAGGAGAATCCACAACATTTGTGGATAACTTGCAACGAAGCCTGTGGATAAAAATGCCACTTCATGAAAATCTCTCGGATTTACACGAAATGACATGGGACTGGGCAGTTAGTAAGTACCTGTTATTTCAATTTGTTGCTTATCATACTAATCTTTATTCTAAAAGTTCTTTAATATGGACGTGGACAGCGCCATTTTATAAACAGCTGTGAATAAATGGTTTATGTAGCCGGAGTGATAACCGAGTGATCTGTATCCAGAATCCCTCCCGGCACAAAGAAGACACGTGGAATTTCACACATACTGATTGCCTGGTTTTGCCAACGCCAGCACAAAGTCTGCTTCCCTAGCATCGCTCCTCATCTGAAAGAATTTGTCCCGTGATGGATTCCCAGCCTCTTTTTTGCTGGACATGAAATTTGTCTATTCCTATAGTGTCATAAGTGGGAGAAGTGGTTTTTGCGGGACTCGCATCAATATCAAATCAAAGACACATCAATCGAACTACCGTACGACGGCTGAAGTGACTCGAAAAGCGGAGCAGAACAAGGAACCAGCGGAGCCGACATTCCCAACCTGAAGAGCTGAAAGAATCTGGGGCTATTGGTTAGCGGGGTATCTCGCTAAGTGATGAACTGGGACGTCGCTCAACACACGGGGGGTAGAGATGAAAATTGAACACCAGATCGATGAATTGATCAAAGCGGGTTGGGGGGTGGTGGACTCCGATTTCGATTCGGTCGCATTTCAGCATTGGAGGGTGAAAGCGTTCGAATGTCTCAATGCCATGTTCGGTTCCGATCATGCTTATACCAAGTACTTTGAGCAGTTTGTCAAACAGGGGGACAAGACATATTTACTTGCTGCCGGTGGTGTGCTTGTTGCGGCCAAGGAACAGATGAAAGACGCCTCGTCCAGTCCGGTTGGGAATTTCAGGTCGGTGTAGCTGCTCTGCTGAAGATGTACCGGTAGGTGATACTGAAGGATGATTTCGAGTACTTGAACAGGACTCTTCTTTCTGTCCCATATATGAGCTTGATTCCCCCTTCCTGGGGGGACCCATGAGAATCTCGGAGCAAGACAAATCGCGAATAATAAGGCTTATTGGTGAGGGAGAATGCCTTGAACCCTATGATTTAGAAGCATTTTATCGCTGGATGGAAGCCTCATGCGAGGCGTTGAAATTCGACCTCGTCCAACGGGAGAGATTCGTCCAATACTGCGGTTCGTCTTGTGATTCCACATCGGCGAGGCTTCACATGGGGCTATGGATGCTCAAACAGGCAATCTAATAGTTCCATGATGGACAAATGCAAGCCGATCCTTGAGTTTACCTAATTATCGCCGATCACGGAGTGCAAAATTGTTCCTTATCAACATGACGACTGTTTTGCCTGCGTCCGGTGGTGTGGGACTCCATGCGGAGACCCTTTTGGGGTCAGCCAAGGTATCCCGCCATCCCCTCACGGGTGGCACAACGCTCCAAATGGCAAGACCGCGGCATAATTCCGGATATTATCCGTTTTCATCCTGCCTAAGTTGAAGGAGGTTGGTCGATTCAGTAGGTATTCAGCAACGGCAAGTGCGCCGCCCGCATTTTCGCGCAGGGAATGCGCCAAAACGAGCAGAGCTGCGGGACGGCTCATATTTTACCGGGAAAGGGAAAAGACACATGACTGATTCAGAAATCTTGAAGGACAGGTTGATCCTGGCTGTTGACGACGAGAAAGATGTGTTGGAGATCATCAGGGAAGAGCTTTCAGACTACCCCGGAGTCCGGGTTGACACTGCTACTTCTTTCGAAAAAGGTCGTGAGTACCTAGTGTCCTTTACCTACGATCTGGTCATTCTTGACATCATGGGTGTTCAAGGATTTGATCTCTTACGAATAGCTGACAGCCAAAAAATGCCTGTGGTGATGCTTACCGCTCATGCCCTGAATCCGGAAGCTTTGAAAGAATCCATAGAACGAGGAGCACGGGCTTTTCTGCCCAAAGAAAAACTTGGTTCTTTAGTCCCATTCTTGGAGGATGTCCTGAAGCTGAGCTACCAATCGGTCTGGAGAAAGGCACTCGATCAAATAGCGGTGGTGTTTGACAATAAATTTGGCTCAGCCTGGAGAAAGTCAGAGCAGGAATTCTGGGATGATTTCGACAAAAAACTGACTATGGAAGAGGCTGTTATTATCAAATGACTTTCGTGTGATTCATGGCGTTTTCTTCCCGACAGCCTTGTCGATAGCCGCCATTGGCTCCCGGTCCACACAATCACCAAAGGAGGCTTAGATGCTTCAACTTCGTCCGCTCGATGAGGTCGTGTCTATTCAGATGCAGCTCGAGGAGTCCGTGTCGCCTGTTGTGCTCGTCGTCATCTTCCACGTGGTGCCCGAGGACGAAGATGCTTTGCTCAAGGCGTGGGAGGCTGACGCAAACTGGATGAAGAAGCAGCCAGGGTTCATTTCGAATCAACTGCACCGGGGCATCGGCGAAAGTTGTGTGTTCCTCAACTACACGGTATGGGAGTCGGTTGCTCACTTCCGCGAAGCTTTCATCAACCCCCAATTTCAAAGCGGCTTTCCGGCGTACCCATCAAGCGCAGTTGCTTCCCTCCATCTCTTCCGAAAGCTTGCTGTTCCCAACATATGCGGAGCCTGACTCATCGGTCCGTAGGAGTGCGCTTTGATCGGCGCGCCCCGACTCGCACAGACCGTCTGTGGGACAGTATTTCTTATCGAAACCAACAGGGTGATTTAAGAGGGGTATGTCTTCCCCCTTGCCAAACTCTTCACTCGATGAAGAATCCCCTGAGGTCGCGTGTCTGATGAAGCCGGGTTCCGAGTGGAAGAAAGCTACTGATGGTCAGGTTATGGATCGAGGAACTTAAACATCTCTCGCCAACCTCCCGACTTTCATCGAAGGCGGATCTCTCACGACTCTCTTTTCGAGAGGTTCAGGCATCGCCAGTGCCGTCTTCTTTTTCCAAGGTTGTCGAGGATACCTTGGAGGCGATGCACCTTGCGGCGTCCCAGCCACGAGTGGATTCGTGGTCACGTTTTCACTCACCGTTGCCGGTCGCCTGAACTTGAGGGTTCCGTGATTTCTGTCCTGGGCAGAATCGCCTCTCTTCTCGAAAGTTATTGCGCAGTGTCTTCGTAACTCTGTTCGTCCTTTGTCTTCAGGTGATCAATCAGGTCAATCAGCGCAATTGCAGTCTCGTGTCCCTCAATTTTGCCTGATACGTTCACCCGAAAAGGATTTGACGGCTCATAATCTTTGATGGTCTGCTCCGCTTCTATCTTTAACTCGGTCAGGACCTGGCGCAGCTTCTGAACCTTTTCTTGCATCGTCTTCATGCCTGTCTTGGCTTCACGTTTCAGCCGAGGTTTCTTCTTTATCATTTCCACACATGCTTGGTCCCATTGACCGCCGCTTTGAGCACCTGCGAATACCTCCAGCGAACCACTCTCCGGGCATCGAGGACTATTTGTTTGCCGGTTCGGAGGTTCATGACGGGTCTGGGAAGCTTGGATCTGACGTGCCATTTTCCGAAGCCAGAAATCATAACGTCTTCCCCAGCGATGAGCCTTTCCTTGATGATTCTTAGTAGTTTTTCAATGACTTTGGCTGCCTCTGTTTTCGTAAATCCGCAGTCACTGGCTATTTTGTGGGCTATGTCTTCTTTCTTAAGTGTCATGAATACTCCCCCACAATGGATTGTAAAAACCCCTTATAATACATTGTGTTATGAATTGTAAACAGATTCTTTAGTCCACAGGAACGTGAAATTCGCAAACATCCCGGAGCATAGGTATCGTTTGATCAGATGCCCAACACAAGATAGATTTCAGCCCTTGTCGTCTTACAGGTTCTTTAGAATTTCCGAAAGCAGCACACTCCAAGGCAGGATAACCTTTTTTAAGATGATTGAGATTGATACGCAGTATCCTCCTTGGCGCTGAAGTCACCCTTCAGTAGTCAGCAATTCGTTTGCATAAATTGAGAACCGGACAACGCAGAATGAATTCCAGAACTGATAATCCTTACTCCCACTAATTTCCAGTAGAGCCGCGACAGATGAAGATGGTCATTGCAGGGAATCCCAGGAACCAAACGTTCAGCTGGCTAGATCTAAATTTGTTTCGACCTTCGCGAGAAACCGACGGTGCCATTCCAGCGGAAACTCTTGACTCAGACGGCCGTAATTACCGCAAGTAGCGCACCAAGTGTAGAGCGTAATCGGGCTCTCGCTGGAATGGATAGTAATGCCCCTTAATTCGATCATTGAGCCCCCGCAGTCCATGCAAATCTCATTCAGGATACCCATAGCATTGACCACGAGTCGGGCATGGTGGTGGTTCAATTGAATCCCGTCGAAATAAACCGGTGGCATGGCATTATCCCTCTGGCGACGCGCCTTTTCTCGCAGTAACGATTGGTGTATAAAACTTTTGGTCCGTGCTTGTAACAGACGTTTCGTCAGGGCTTAAGGATTTCAACAATCCACCTTCCACCACGTTCCAGAGCGGAGGGGCAGCCATGAAATGCCCAGAGTGCACACATGGGTGGAACTTTTTCCAGGGCCATTGTTGGGAGTGTACTCTTCTTGACAATTGGCCTTTGGGGGATGATGGTAACATAGTGCAAGACTTGAGAAGCTTGGTGTCGCAAAGGTACCCGGTTAGGATCTGCCTCTCGACATAGGCATTGGCCGGCGGATCTATCTTACCAGAGAGGGGAAAAACTAATGAAGCTCAGTACAAGAAACATTATCAAAGGAAAAGTAACAGACGTACAGGAAGGTATGGTAGCGGCGAAAGTGAAGGTTGACATTGGCGGGGGTAATACCATCACATCCACCATTACGGTGGAAGCGGTCAGGGAACTGGGAATCAAGGTCGGGGATGAGGTAAGCGTCCTAATCAAGGCAAGCAGCGTCATGTTGGGTAAAGAATAGGGACTTGCGCCTAATCACGAGAGTCGTGCTGTAAGCTACCAACGCTCAGCAGGGAAGGCCAGCTTTGCTGATTCAGGTGAGTGAGGGGCAAATGAGGTTTTCTGAAAGAAACGTTGAGTTGATCATGTTCTGGATCTTTATGGTCTGCTTGGCTCTCGTGATACTGTTCGCCCGTTGAGAGGCCACTCCGATTTGACGCTTCCAAGTCAAAGGCCGCAAATGAGTGGAGCCATTCATTCTGAGTAAAGCATTCTTGAAAAGAAATCTTCCCCTCGGTGGCGATGGCTGGTGTTCATGCGTCATAGCATCATTCTGATTTCAAGATGCCGCGTGTTATCTTCTCTTGCAGCGTGAAAACCGGGATCGTCGGCGAGTCAAAGATACCACGCAGTTTCTTCGAACCTTGAGTCCCCTTTCGTCGTATCTGAAGCCAAATCACAGGTGACGGTTATTTTTTTTTCGGTCGAGAACCTACGTTTGTCCAACGTGAGAATTTTTTCGCCACGTATGACAACAATTGGGGCAAACACGAAGGCGGCCCGAATTCGGACAGGGATTTTGTGCTCGGCCGGCCTCGTAAAACCAAATATTTCCGTGTGCCCATACAACAGTTCCTCCCAATAGTATTCCGACTACTGCAAGTGGACGTGTCTGTTATCAAGACTGATCCCCCAGATCGGGAGAATCGAGGAGATGAAGCCTGCGTCAAGGTCGAACAATTCCGGTTAGGCCCCTACATGCGCTCACATTAGTAATCTTCAAAATCTTGGTACTTGCTGCCTCTCACAGATCTCTCTCACTGCAAACGCCAAGCCTGGAGGCGGCTGACTGCGCTGAGGAGGCTATTCGCTAGACAGCCCAAACTCGATGAAAATGCCTGACCGGCAAGCGTGAAACAGAACTTGAAAAATACTTGACTGTTCAAAACACTTGCGTCAAAGTGGACATATGTCCCTTCAGACATAAGTCCCGAGGCTATTGTTGATTTTTGAGGTGGTTGACAGGACCTTGAACATGACAGTGGCTGGGGGGGGTCATTACGACCCACGTAACTTGCGAAGGATTTCGAGAAGGCTTGTTTGTAACTTGCACATCCATAGAACCGTTTTGTGTCAATTCCATTTGAAAGGAGTCTTTCAATGCAGAAAAAGAACATGGACGTGAACGGAGTGAACAAGACAATCGTTGTAGATCCGGAAGTGTCTCTGGCCGATGTACTACGGGAGCAACTGGGTTTGACAGGAACGAAAGTTGGCTGCGGGAGCGGCCAATGTGGGTGTTGCAATGTGATCATGAACGGGAACCTGATCAAATCGTGCCTGACCAAAATGAAAAGGGTGCCCGAGGGCTCCAAGATCACCACCATTGAGGGAATAGGGACTCCAGACAACCTCCACCCAATTCAGCTAGCCTGGACGGTCTACGGAGCAGCCCAGTGCGGTTTCTGCACGCCCGGTTTCGTCGTGTCGGCCAAGGCTCTACTCGATCAAAACAACAATCCCTCGCGAGAACAAGTCAGAGACTGGTACCAGAAGAACCGAAACGCGTGCCGCTGCACTGGCTATAAGCCAATCGTCGATGCGGTCATGGATGCCGCAAAGGTGATACGTGGGGAGATGACAGCCACGGAGTTGGCCTACAAGCTTCCACCTGACGGAAGAGTCTGGGGAAGCTCATACCCGCGTCCAAGTGGAGTTGCTAAGGTGACGGGGACCATCGATTATGGGGCTGATCTCATCCGTAAAATGCCTCCGGGAACTTTGCACCTTGCGCTGGTTCAGGCCGAAGTCTCTCACGCAAATATCGTCTCGATAGATGCGTCGGAAGCCGAGAAAATGCCCGGCGTTGAAAAGGTTATCACGCACAAAGATGTGAAAGGTAAGAATCGCATCACAGGGTTGATAACCTTTCCGACCAACAAAGGCGACGGGTGGGACCGCCCAATTCTTTGTGATGAAAAGATCTTCCAATACGGGGACGCTGTTGCAATTGTGGCCGCAAACACAGAGGCGAACGCTAGAGCCGCGGCAGAAAAGGTCAAACTCGTACTAGAGAAATTGCCTGCGTACATGAGCGCGCCTGCCGCCATGGCGGATGATGCCATTGAGATTCATCCGGGAACTCCTAACATCTATTACGAGCAAAGAGTGGCCAAAGGCTCTGACACAAAGCCCCTTATGGAGTCTGCCGCTTACGTGGTGGAAGGCGAATACTACCTGCAAAGGCAACCTCACCTGTCTTTGGAGCCCGATGTCGGCTTGGCCTATTTTGATGAGGAAGGTCGGCTCACAATTCATTCGAAGAGTATCGGCATTCATCTGCATCACGGGATGATTTGCCCGGGCCTGGGTACAGAACCCGAAAAGCTGCGGCTCGTGGAGAATCCTGCGGGTGGAACTTTCGGTTACAAATTCAGCCCAACAATGGAGGCCTTGCTGGGCGTCGCGGCTATGGCAACAGGTAAACCAGTGGCTCTCAGATATGACTACGTGCAGCATATCACCTATACGGGCAAGCGGTCTCCTTTCTTTATCAAACTCAAATACGGTGCGGACAAGGACGGAAAGATTATCGCTATGGAAAGCGACTGGAGCGTAGATCACGGGCCTTATTCAGAGTTCGGCGATCTTCTCACGCTTCGCGGAGCTCAGTTCATCGGTGCTGGGTACAACATACCGAATATCAGAGGGATGGGTCGGACAGTCTGCACTAATCATGCCTGGGGTTCGGCGTTCCGAGCTTATGGATCGCCTCAGAGTTTGTTTGCCTCGGAAAGCCTGATGGATGAACTTGCGGCAAAAATGGGTAAGGATCCATTGGAGCTGAGATACCTGAATGTGTATCGTCCAGGAGCCACGACACCAACTGGCCAGACGCCGGACGCGTTCAGCTTTCCCGAAATGATAGACAAGGTGCGTCCCCTTTATCAGGAAGCTCTCGAAAGAGCCAAGAAGGAATCCACGCCCGAAAGGAAGAAGGGAGTAGGAATATCAATAGGGGTTTACGGGTGTGGACTTGATGGACCCGATTCATCCGAAGCCACCGTGGAACTGACCCCAAGTGGTGTTATATTGTATTCCTCATGGGAAGAACATGGCCAGGGAGCCGACATGGGGGCCTTGGGAACTTGCCACGAAGCCCTTCGGCCTCTAGGGATTACACCTGACAAGATCCAGCTGGTGATGAACGATACTGCCTTCACGCCTAATAGCGGACCCGCTGGGGGCAGTCGTTCGCAAGTTATGACCGGAAACGCAATAATCAACGGGTGCGAGATGCTCCTGAACGCAATGCGGAAGCCTGACGGCACTTACCGCACATACGAGCAAATGAAGGCGGAAAATATTCCGCTGAAGTATTACGGAAAATGGACCGCAGCCATGTGCACCCCGTGCGATGAAAACGGGCAGGGAAGTCCGATGCCGGTCTATATGTACGGTGTATTTATGGCTGAAGTAGCCGTTGAAACGAAGAGCGGCAAGACTCAGGTCGAGAAGTTCACGGTAGTTGCCGACGTCGGCAAAATCAACAACAAGCTTGTCGTGGATGGTCAAATCTATGGTGGTTTGGCACAAGGCATCGGCCTCGCGCTTACAGAGGATTTCGAGGACTTGAAGAAGCACACAAGTCTCATCGCATGTGGTCTTCCGTTCACAAGGGACATCCCGGATGACTTAAAGATCCTTTACGTGGAAAGCCCAAGGGAACACGGTCCCTTTGGCGCGGCAGGCTGTGGTGAGTTACCGTTGACCTCTCCACACGCCGCGGTGGTTAATGCGATTTACAATGCCACGGGCGTACGGATCAGGCGGTTGCCTGCATTGCCCGAAAAGGTGCTGGCCGGTTTACAGGCCTTGAGGTAGTCAGACAAGGTCCGAAGAGGGGAGCATCGTCACTCTGACGAGGCTCCCCAATCTCATCGCTTCATCTCCCCAAGGTCGTCAAGCTTGAATAATATTATGGATCAACAGGAACTGCGAAGGCTCGAAAGCCTATGTATCCAGGAATGGGCCCCGTGGTGTACCGCTTCGTGTCCCGTGCATGTTGACGTCCGCGCCATGAACATTGCTATCAGCAATGGAGATTTTCAAGCGGCCTCTCAGGTTTTCAGCCGCAGCGTCCCCTTTACCCGAATCATTAGCCGGATCTGCGATCATCCTTGCGAACCCGTCTGCAAGCGGCAAGAAGTTGGGGAGCCTATAGCGATCAGGTCCCTGGAGAGATCCGCACTTGCTTATGCCCCTCCCCAGGATATTCGTACGTCCCCCACCGCACAGAAAGAGCAATGCGTAGCGATTGTCGGATCAGGTTTGAGCGGGCTTACAGCAGCGTTCGATCTGGCCAGGAAAGGATACCGGGTCACGGTGTTCGAGGCCGCAGACCGGCTTGGCGGTAAGTTGCGGGATTATGCTGAGGAACTACTACCTCAATCAGCTATGAATGAAGACTTCGAGGTACTGAAGAAAGTGCCCATAGATGTGCGTTTCAACGCCTATATTGGCGTCCACAAATCTCTGGAAGAACTTCGACATTCTTATGATGCTCTTTACGTCGGCACCGGGAGCGCATCTGGAACAGACCTCGGCTCTGAAACAAGGGAGTCAGGTTTGGCCGTAGTTGACGTAGTGACCTTTGAAACAGACTTGACAGGCATATTCGCTGGCGGAAGCGCCATATATAAACTGAAGGACTATTCACCCATAACGTCTATCTCTCATGGTAGGCGTGCGGCTATTTCCATCGACAGATTTTTGCAGAAGGTTTCCCTCTCAGCTTCTCGGGAAAATGAAGGGGCCTATGAAACACGGCTTTTCACGAGGACGGACGGTATCGAGCCTCTGCCGCGGGTTTGTATGGATGACCCGAGCCGGGGGTATTCCTTAGAGGAAGCTGTCTCCGAGGCTTCAAGATGCCTCCTGTGCGAGTGCATGGAGTGCGTGAAGGTCTGCGAATATCTTGAGCGTTTCAAAGGGTACCCCAAGAAATACGTTCGGCAAATTTACAACAACCTGTCCATTGTCATGGGGCACCGTCTCGGAAACAAGTTTATCAACTCGTGCAGCTTGTGCGGCCTGTGCAAGGAAGTGTGCCCAGAGAGCCTTCACATGGGAGAGGTTTGCAAAGCGGCCCGCAACATCATGGTCACTCAAGGCAAAATGCCACCGTCCGCGCACGAATTCGCTCTGCAGGACATGGAGTTCAGCAACAGCGACAGGGCGACACTGGTTCGACACCAACCAAGAATGGCATCGAGCAAGTATCTGTTCTTTCCGGGATGCCAGCTTTCGGGATCTTCCCCTGATCATGTGAAGAAGGCCTACAACTACCTGACAGATCGTCTGGATGGCGGGGTGGGACTTATGTTGCGCTGTTGTGGAGCACCTGCAGACTGGGCTGGGCGAGAGGCGAGCCTTTCCCAGGTCTTGAATTCATTTCGCGCTGAATGGTTGGGCATGGGTAGTCCTGAACTCATCTTGGCCTGCTCCTCTTGCTACGCGCTCTTCAAAGCTCACCTTCCCGAAGCTCGCCTGGTTTCGCTGTGGGAGGTATTCGACCGGCATGGATTGCCCCAGACAGATGCGGAGCTTGGATCAAGTGTGCTGGCTATCCATGATCCTTGCACGAGCAGACATGAGGCTCAGGTCCAGGAGAGCGTAAGAAGAATTGTCAGAAGCCTCGGGCTCGAAATAGCCGAACTGCCCCTCAGTCGCGACAAGACTGAGTGCTGCGGTTTTGGCGGCCTCATGTATTTCGC
>DATJPW010000203.1:0-3653 GCA_035506215.1 Desulfomonilaceae bacterium | reverse complement strand
TCATGGCCAGGTCTTGTTTAAGTTTTCCCAAATATTCATTGCTCACTTCTTTGGGCAGCAATATGGCTGAGTCTCCCTGGACATTTTGTTGATCCATGGCCTGTACTCTCGCACGGGCCTCCTGAGATTTGACGTGTCCCTCCATTGTCTTGTTGACCAAGGTCAGAATTTCGGCCAGAGCGCCATCCTTGGAATCTACAATCCGGTTATCAACTATAAAATCCAGGAGGGCAACCTGGGCATCTCTCAATTTTTTATCCACCTTCTCCAATTCGTCTTTTAACCACTCAGCGGCCTGAAGACTGTCTTGTCTCTTTTTTTCCAGATTGCTCTGCAGGTATAGATCGAGATAATCTTGTAAGATTTGGCCTGCCAACGCCCGATTCGTCGCGTCCATGCTTACGAGAATCAGATTACTCTGCTTCACCGGCTTTACGCTAAGCCTCTTGAGAATTTTGGTTGCGACGCGACTCTTTCGGTCGTCTCCTGAGCTTTCCCAATTCTCCTCCACATCGAACCACGTCAAAAATCTTGTCAGCCAATTCTGAGAAATAGATGCGGGATGCTCCGCGAGATTCGTCCGGTCTATGCCGAACCACATCAAAAATCTTGTCAGCCAATTCTGAGAAGTAAATGCGGGATGCTCCGTGAGATTCGTCCGGTCTATGCCGAACCACGTCAAAAATCTCGTTAGCCAATTCTGAGAAGTGAATTCCGGATGCTCCGTGAGATTCATCCGGGTGACCAAAGTTTCCGCCAGGGTTGGGGATTTCAGCATTTCGATTTGTGTGGCAAGGTACACCTTGAATTGATCATACTCCGGCTGGGCGTACATCCTGTCTTTGTCTTTGGTCGTCGAGCTTTTTTCTTCCAGCGCCAGGCGCGCTGTGGCGGTATACAAAGGAGTGCAGGTCCATGTGTATATTGTGACAATTGATACTACCGCAATAAAGACGGCCGCTACTATCCAACCTCTTCTCAAGATGACATCGATGTAATCCTGAAGGTTACTTTCGGACTGAGTCAAATTGTCGGCAGGATCAATCTCGTACGCCACGTAACCTCTCTTAATCCGAAAACACTCCGAATGGTAGCGCATGACGGACGTACCGCCACTGTTCTTCTCAGATCCATGGCACGTAATAATGAACGTAGCATTGTCAACTAGTTGAACTGACTTGAATTAATTAAGAAGCGTGCCGCGTGGAGGTAAGGTCCTATAGCGGTTCTCGGGAGCAATCACAAATTCACGTTTGGGTGCCGCTGCCGGCTCTTCCGGAAGTCCGGCCCCCTTCCGACAAAATTTCTGAGAATCACTATAGATACAAATTTTCTGTAGCATTGCATGTTGCTATGGAAGTGTCAACAGTTTGTTTTTGCAGGGGGTCGCCACCCGGTCGAACCGACAGTGTTGATGGTATCTACATGTTCAAAGGTGATTAAGGAAAGTGAGGCTCTAATGCCGGTCTCCACGATTTCGAATCAAATGGTGCGTGGCTATTTGGGCAAACCAAATTCATCTGTGAACGATCTGTAGAAGTGGCGGGCAAACTCAGCAAACTCAGTGGAGGGAGGGACTCATGAGGTGAACATCTTGTCAAAGGATCTTAGTTCCCGGAATCCTGTGAGACCGGCTTGGCAGGAGACCACTTTTCTTGAACGATTTTGAACTCATGTTCTTTGTCGCGAGTCAAGACCATGCTCTTCCAGCCCTCGTCATGGTAATCATCACCCTGGAATGACTGGATGAACTTCACTAGAATCCGGTTGGAGATATCCTTGATTTCCACCTGTTCCGTTTCAACGTGGATGGTTCGATATTTTCGGAAGAAATTCTCTTTGGACTTTAAGAACGTCGTGTAATCCATGTTCCCCCGATGGAACTCAGGGTGATACATTCCAACGTATCTTTCCAGATCTTTTTGCTCCCAGGCTGATTTCCACGCGGCCAGGAAATTTAGAATCGCTGCTTTGGCTTCCGCTTCATGGTGCAATTTCAAACCCTTGGCAACCGGATTATTGTTCATCCCGTGCTCGGCAAGGCTGTTCCAGGCTCTTTCATGTGTGTCATCTCGTCCTGATTGTTTTCTCAATTCCGTCAGTAAAATCTGCGGCTTACTGGAATTGATGCTTTCAACTCTCTTCATGTCGATCATGGCCCTCAATGGCTGGCCCATATCAAAATAACAAGCCGAGCGATAGGCGTACACGGCCGCTGCGGTCGGGTCCAGTTCCAGAGCACGATTAAAATCCAGTATGGCTTTGGCACATTCTCTTCGATCCTTGTAGACCAGACCTCTGTTGGAATAAGCACTTGCCAGATGCGGATTCAAGTAGATCGCCTTGGTGATGTCACACAACGCCTGGGCAGAGTCCCCTTTCCTGAAGATCGCCCAGCCTCGATTGCTGTGAATGTCCGCGTGAGCGGGATTGATGCGTAAAGCGGCGTCGTAATCCTTGATGGCATGATCGAGGTCATCCTTGGCAAGATATGCATTGCCTCGTTGAAAATAGGCCTGAACATGTTGAGGATCTGTTTTAATGGCTTTGGAAAAATCTTCAATGGCGCCGCTGTTATTTCCGACTGTGCGTCTGGCATTTCCTCGATTATAGTAGGCTAGGGTATATTCGGGATTGAGCTGCAGCGCCAAGCTGAAGTCTTTTATAGCGGCTTTTGTCTGCTGCCTTTGCAGTAGCAGCCGGCCTCGATTATTGTACGCGGCTGCATTTGTCGGGTCGAACTCAATGGCACGATTAAAATCCGCCATGGAGCGGTCCAAGTCACCTTTATCGTGATATGCGTTGCCTCGGTTATAATAGGCGAGAGCGTACGACGGATTTAATTCGATGGCACGAGAGAAGTCCTTAACAGCTTTGCTGTATTCCCCCTGCCTGTAGTACGCAGTTCCACGATTGTTGTAAGCGGCCTCCATCTGAGGATGAAGCCGCACCACTTTGGTGTAGTCACTGATAGCTTGATCATCCAGGTGGAGTCTGTCATGGGCCAAGGCACGACGGAAATAGATTTCTGCATCGGCAGTTTTCCCAGCAGTGTGTCTGGTTGGCAGCTTCACGGATGTGTCAAGGTCCCCGGAATTCCGCGTAAGTTCAGGCTTTATCAGGCCCTCCTGATTGGTTTGGTCCCATGCCGGGGATTGAATGGTTGCAACGAGGAGCAATCCAGGGACCATTTTGATCAAAGTTCTCAATTGCATATCAAAACTGCCCAGCCGGTAGTGACATAAACGCTACAATGATACATTACATTAAGTTAATTGTCTAGTATAATGTTATCATGATGATTTTTGTGTACCGATGAATGCTGTGAAGACAGGATGCTATGAATCGAGACAAAACCGAGCGACAGGTCCTCGTCGAGTCTCAAAGAGTCGGCAAAGTCCGCCAAAACTCGCCTAGATGACCGAGGCTTGTCACTTGTGGTCCCGGCCAATCGGCATAACGGCCTGTTACATGGGGATAAGGCGAGGCGAGCTTCTTGGACTCACTGCGAAGCGGGTCGGTTTGTCCGGTCGTATCATTAGGCTTGAGCGCAAGACACGGAAAAAGGTCCCGATTCTGAAGCAAGTCAGAAAAGTGACGTGCCTACAGACGGACAAGGTATTTATCCTCAGTGATGAAAAGGGACCTGCCCG
>DATJPW010000202.1:0-3548 GCA_035506215.1 Desulfomonilaceae bacterium | reverse complement strand
CATTTATTGCAGACTTGACCAAGATGCTTCAACTTTCCAGGGGGCCGTCTGCTGACGTGCAGGGGTGCTTCCGCAATCGACTGTTGGTAGCCCACCTGTAACTCACTCCCGTGGTATAGTTTGAGACTCAATTCCGTGTCATCAGCTCTACGGCCCACAGGGTCTCAAACCATGAAGAATCCCGGCTGCCCAAACCAAGATTGCATGCGAGCAGAAAAAACTCCTACCGAAGCTATCATCCGTCACGGCTTCTACAAAACCCGATGGGGGAAACGCCGTCGCTACCAGTGCCAGATATGTGGAAAGACGTTCTGTTCTACTACAGGAACACCCTATCATCGACTCTAGCACCGGCGTGCGATCTTCGATGAGGTCGCCTCCCTCAGTGTCGAAGGTTTGAACAAGTCCGCCATAGCTCGAATGAAGCGGATTGCTTGGAATACAGTTCATCGCTGGCTGGAAAGAGCATCGAACTGGTGTCGTCGTTTCAGTGATCGAAAAATGAAAAGGCTCTCCATGGCAGAACTTCAAGCAGACGAGATGCAGACAATCGTCGGGGGCAAAGAGCAGCCAATCTGGGTTTTCGCCGTGATTGACGTCTGGTCACGGCTTTGGCCTTCGACGGTGGTCGGCAAACGAAGCTTTCGCAACACGCTGGCCCTGTTCCGAGATGTCTTCGAACGCATGAATCCCGGACAAATTCCACTGATTACCCCGGATGGATTCGAGTTCTATAAGAAGGTCATCGGGCGCGTCTTTGGGCCAGCCTGTCTCTACGGCCAGGTCATCAAGACCCGCCGAAATGATCGCATCGTGAAGGTTGAGCGAAGGATGGTGATTGGAGGTACGTGGGGACTGCAACAGGCATTGCGTGACTCCGAAGACTCTTTGAACCTGAACACGTCGTTCATCGAACGCCTGAATCTCACGATTCGACAAGGCTCGGCGTATCTGGGTCGCCGAACGACATGTCACGCCCGGTGGAAGGAACATCTCGAAGATCACATCGAGTTGTTCCGCTGCTATTACGATTTCATCAGACCTCACAGGGCACTGAGATTCGGGCGCCAAGTCAGGACCCCAGCCATGCAGGCGGGATTGACCGTCAGGCGGCTAACGTTCAGGGAGATCTTCTCCTCGGCGATGCAATTTTTAGTTCTGCGAAATATCACGTTGGTGTCCTTCGACTGGGCCATGTTGGTTGATGTGGGTGATTGGCGTCTTTCTATGGCGGCATAGCAACACTGTATGACGGAAGCACCGACTCTGATGGGGCCTGATTGAGTATTGATTTCTTTAGGAATCAAAATGGGGTATGATGAATAGTAATACTGGAGGTGAAGATGAACTCAGCCAAGATTGCGATCTCTCTCAATTCAAACTTGTTGAAAGAATTGGACCATCTTGTAAGCAGGCGCGAATACCCCAATCGAAGCCAAGCTATCCAAGCTGCAATTCAGGAGCATTTGACCAAGAAGCATAAGAACCGTTTAGCGAGAGAATGTGCCAAATTAACTCCACACCATGAAAAGCGGCTGGCCGAAGAAGGAATGGGCAGGGAGCTCAGCGAATGGCCCGAATACTAAGAGGGGATATTTATTGGGCTGACTTGAATCCCGTGCGAGGTCAAGAGCAAGCAGGACTACGTCCGGTTGTTGTTTTGAGCAAGGACGTTTTCAACGAGCGGTCGGGAACAGTTATTGCCATGGCCATTACAAGTCGACCGCAGAAGGCTGGATTCCCTTTGACACTGGAAGTAATATCAAGTGGCCTTCCCAAAAAGTCCTGGATAAAAATCTCTCAAATTCGCACGTTATCTGTGGAGAGATTGGGCAAGAGAATTGGCAGCCTTTCTTCCGAAGAAATTGAGCAAGTTATCGAAGGAATAAATGAAATCATTGGTGCCTGAAGAACTATGTTCGGTGCTTCCGTCATCAATTGTTGGCGAGATTAATATAAAGCCTTAGATTGCAATACATTACACCTAATTTTGTCATCGACAATCCTAGTTGGTGTTGAAATCGGAAATAAGTGCCTTTGTCAGAATGTTATGGAGGCGGTCTATCAACAGTAGATAGCGGAAGCACTCCAGATCCTTGCCTAGCAATCGCGCGCCCGCGACTTCGAAGTCGAACTTGGCCTCTTCCAGAACATTCAACTCTTCACCATAAAGGCGATCCATGTTTCCGGCGCTTCCATAGTCCTGCAGCATTCGACGCAAATCATCTGCGTCTTTGTTCGTTTCTCGCTTCCTGTCGGCCCACGCCAACAGCTTCAGTACGGTCAATCCTGCCAGCGACACGATTGGGACAACTAGATCGGCATCCACCTGGACACTAATCGCAGAGGCCAGTGCGTCTTTGAATCCTGACACGTTGAGAACTTCGTCGTGAGATGGTGGCCAAGCGATCTCACCGTTTTCCTCCACACCACCGAATGGAATAAGGTCAACCGGTAACTTACCCTGGTACAGTAATCGCTGCGATACTCGATTAACTTGATGGAAATACCCAGTGGCTACTAGCGCGGATTTGAGAGTCGCGAACTGTTCCCAGGTCTCCACTGTAAAGGCGAAGTCGAGATCGACCGTTTTCCGGCCGGGAGCCAGCCCAAAAACACTATGAAGCGCGATATCTCGGGCCGTCGCTCCTACGATGACGAACTCGATCCCTTGGGCGAGCGCCGCCTGCTGAACCAGTCGGATGACCTCGATGATCCATCGTGGAATCGTATCAGGTCGTGCGATGAAGGATGGGTCCGATGTGTCCATCGAAGATCAATTTTGCAGCTTCAAGATTTCGGCCCTCTGTTGTTGCTAGTAAATCGGCGTATGCCAAAAGCGGCGGCACGAGATCAGGTTCATGCGGAATCCTGTCGGCATTCCAGAAGACATCCAGGATTTCGACATTACCGTTGGCATCCGCCCGCAGCCGTTGGTCTGCGATCAGCTGCGTGGGTTGTCGCGTAACGTAGATTGTCGCGGTTTCCGGTTGGAGATAACGGGTGATGCGTTTAGCGGCCATCTCTCCGCCCCAATATGCGCCATGTTGGCGAAGATCAGCCGTGTCAGCCCATTTGAGATCTGGCGCACGAAATCTTCGCGCCTTCAATTTAGGACGCAAGGCAGCAGGATAAACAGTGACCCATTCTCTAAGCAACCTCTCCGGATCGACTAGTTTGCGTTTTGGAACTTCTGTCCCAAAAACTGCCACATACTTTCTCGCTTCTAGGTCCTTCATCACAGGGCCGATTGTGCCAAGAGCAACACGTGCTGCATCTGCTATATCGCGATATGTGGCATTTAGGTACTCCTGTTGACAAAGAATCGCGAAAACAACCCGAAGAGCTGCTGGGTTGGTGATTCGGCCGCGCTCCTCCTGGAAAAAGTAGGCAGGCCGTTTTCGGCCTGTGATGAAGATATAAAGCCCGGGGACGTCAATATAACCATTTCCCGCCCCGTCGAGAAAGAAAAGCTTCAGATCACGGCAGCGGTCTGCCGTCTCAGCGCTAATGTATGGGGCCACAAATAGCAGCGGGGGTTGCGCTCC
>DATJPW010000201.1:0-3259 GCA_035506215.1 Desulfomonilaceae bacterium | reverse complement strand
TCAGTGCCCTGGGAGCATCGTCATCAAGACCTTCGACACCATCCGTGCACTACGTGACGCGGGCGTGACGATGATCGGAGGGTTCCATTCGCCGATGGAGCGGGAGGGCCTGGACATAATGCTGCGAGGCCTCCAGCCTGTGGTTCTCTGCGCAGCCAAAAGTCTACCCGGAATGAGGATTAGGCAGGAGGCCCGTAGGGCATTGAAAGAAGGTCGGCTCTTACTGCTCTCCGTGTTCAGCGATGAGGTCCGGTGGACCACTTCCACCCATGCGATTGAGCGCAACGATCTGGTTACAGCGCTGGCCGACGCTGTCTTCGTGCCGTATGCAGCGCCAGCAGGAAAGACGTGGGCCACTGTGTGCAAAGCACTTGAGCGCAGCCAAAAGGTATTCGCTCTTGACGATGAGGCTAACACCGATCTTTTTGCATGCGGGGTCAAAGCGTGCCAAAGCAACAATCTCGAGGAGATCCTCTCCCTGATTGGGAAGAGCTGATGCGAGCTCTGCCTATGACGAGCTTCTGCGCTGAGTTATGACGCGGGAAGTAATGCTCCGGTCATCTCTGCGAACGCTGCGTCTCCGCGGCGAAGACCGGAGATTTCATACGTAATGTCTGTTTAACGACCGTGGCGGTACCCGAACTCTGAACGAGCGCGGGGATCTTTCCGCCAATTCTTCTGCACCCGCACAAACAACCCCAGAAACACATGGCATCCAAGAAGGACCTCGACATCGCGACGAGCCTGTTTGCCGATTTCTTTAATCATCTGACCTTGCTTGCCAATTATGATCCCCTTTTGGGAATCGCGTTCGACATGGATTGTAGCCTCGATGTCGATCCGGTTTTGATCCGGTTGTTCCGAGAATTTCTCAACTGTGACGGCTACGGCATACGGGACTTCATCGCGCAGTAAATGGAAAATCTTCTCCCGAACCAGTTCCGCCACCAGAAAGCGTTCCGGCTGATCCGTGAAGTGGTCCTCGGGGAAGTAGCGGGGGCCCTCCGGAAGGAGCAGCTTGATCCGGTCGACGAGATCTTCCACACCTTCCCCGGTGAGCGCGGATATCGGAATAATTGCCTGGAAGGACATGGCCTGATGATATTCTTCCATAAGGGGCAGCAATTCCCGCTTGTTGTGCACGAGATCAATCTTGTTTATGGCCAGAATGATGGGCGCTGTCAGGTGCCTGAGGTTTTCAAGCGCGAACTTCGTGTCCTCTCGGTAAGCCCTGAGCGCATCTACCAGGAAACAGACCACGTCAACCTCTCTCAGCGTGGCAAGCGCGGCATCCACCAGGATCTTATTGAACTCATCATGAGCTATGATGATCCCCGGGGTATCCACAAAAACGATCTGCACCTCCGGATCGGTCAGGATCCCGAGGACCCTGTTGCGGGTAGTCTGGGGTCTTGAACCGGTGATGGAAACCTTTTCTTTGAGTATCCGGTTGAGGAGTGTCGATTTGCCAACATTGGGAGGCCCTATGAGGGCCACATAACCTGATTGCATAGCTCTGCTTTCTTCAATTCAAAAAGTAGTCGAATTTGCCTGGAAGCTGATCTGTCCCGCCCTTCACCTTCACGTCCCTGAAGTGCCACTTCTCCAGCCAGTGCCTGATGTTGGATTTACCCGGGCCGATTACTTCGCTGAGGGAACGATCTGCAACCCGGAGCGTCAGCTCCCTCCCAGGCGCTAAGTCATGATGGTCCTGGAATTGCCGGTCCACCCGCTGTCTCCACCACCGGACCCGAACCAGATAACCAAACGCCGGGTGAAAAGGTCCCGCAATGATTGTTCCGGCCTTTTGAAGCTCCGGATCAGGGTGAAGGCCCAGGCGGACAATAGGGATCTGTGCCTGAAAGAAGGCTTCATAGGCCGGCACGCACAGGGCAAGCGCCTCTTCGAGAGACAACGGAGAGTAGGAACCTTGCCGGTGCCATTCGGCAAGAAGGGTCCCAGTCAAGACAACAGTGGGATAGATCCGCACAAAATCGGGCCGCAATTGAACGGTTCTCCCAATCGAATCCAAAAACCGCACCGGTGAATCCCCCGGCAGGCCGACCATGAGCTGAAAACCCAAACGCCAACCCAGCGCCCGAACCAGTTTGGCAGCCCTCTCCACACTCTCGACGGAATAGCCGCGACGGCTCTGAATTAACACCTCATCAACAAGACTTTGGACTCCCAGCTCAACGGTCTCAATAGGATAGGTCGTCAACAAAGAACAAATCTCTTCGCTTATCCCGTCAGGACGGGTAGAAAAGCGCACTCCGCTGAAAACCCCTGCATGAATCCATGGAGTAACGGTTTCAAGGATTTCTTCGATAACCTCGGAGGGTAAAGCTGTGAAAGTGCCCCCATAAAACGCGAGCTCCCCGGGAACGTGCTTGTCCCGAGCAGCCTCCAAAAGTGGGGTAAATTGCTCCAGGAACTGGCTAACAATATTTGGTGCGGGGGCGGCATGAGAAGAAGCGGAAGTCACTGCCCACTGATTACAGTAGACGCACTGAAAGGGACAGCCGGCGTGAGCCAGAAATACGGGGTAGATCCTATGGCTGGAGGTCATTTTCACCATTTACCAGGAATGCCTTTGCCCATCGGCTTCCGCACCTGATCCTCCGCTTTGGATTTACCGCAGCCTTTTCATGTATCTTCGGGTGTCCCGAAGGGACGTGAATGACTGCGGCGAAAAAGAAAGAGCCTCACCTCTACAGGTATGCATTAGCTTATGTCACCAGGGGTGAAATGTAAACGGGCATACTCGGGAAGAAGCCGGAATTCGGGAGTTGGGAGTCAGAAGAAGGGCCTTCTTTTTCATTCTGTACTCTGTCTTTTGTGTTCTGCAATAATAATTGTTGATGTGCTTCCGGGCCTATGCTAGTGAAAAATAGGATAAAGTATCTTTCAAAGACAAGGAGGAAGTAAGGGCATGGTTGATCTTACCAAAAATCCATTTGCACCGCTGCTAAAGAGCATGATGTCCCCGGAGAGTTTCAGAAAGTTGATTGCCCTTGAAAATGAAAGACTTTTTGACTTCGTCGGAGAATACATTGAACTCTGTCAGCCCGCTTCTGTCTATATGTGTGATGATAGTGATGCGGATGCGGAATATATACGAACAAAATCACTTGAACATGGGGAAGAAGCGCCTCTTTCCCGCGAAAGCCATACTATCCACTATGACGGGTACGACGATCAGGGCAGGGCTCCCGGAGCAACAAAGAACCTGGTTTCGAAGGAAGACCTTCCGCTCATG
>DATJPW010000200.1:0-5855 GCA_035506215.1 Desulfomonilaceae bacterium | reverse complement strand
AGGAGATCTAAACGACTCGGATTTTCGAACAAGATAGTTTTGGCTCTGGCGCCGTCGTGTCTCCTTGAGGACAATGTGGAACCATCAAGGAGGGTTGACGACCGGCTATAGGTGCGCCAATAGCGCAGCAGCCCCGTATGGGCTGGTCAGGCATTACAATTGCGGTTAGCATTCGCGGGTGACGAGAGCACAGAGGAATCTTTCACCGTGAGCAAGGTGGTCTCGTGAAAATTCGTCTGAGCCGCTATATGGCTCTGATCATTAATGTACTTCTGGTTACACCTTCTACATCAAGTGCTTGGCAGTTTAGTATTGATTCGGCCCTTGTAAATTTTCGCTTCGTCTATGCTTCTCAGGCGGGAGCTAACGGATTCTTTGGGCCATTCAACACGGACATGAGTTCACAGGGAGGTGATTTAGCCTCTCTGAATGGCTGGTTTCGACGAAAGATGCTCTCAGGGACTACCGCGGTTGCCTCCTCGACACGCCTCGTGATATTTCCCCTGCTGAGATTTAACGAGGCTGTCTTCCTTGCAGGTACGTATAGGATCTTTCCGGAAACCGTACAAAATCCGGACCCGTTTTTAACGTCGGAGCGTGAAACAGGCTTCTCACACGGGACATGGACCAGACTGTGGATGACAGTAAATACTCCTTGGGGCACAATCTATTATGGGAGAAGAGGTTTCCAGCAGGGGTGCGGGCTCCAATTCAGCAGCGCAGAAGTTGCCGAAGATGTCATAGATGTTACCAGCAGGACCGTGCAAATCTTTCAGCTCGAGACCTTCTACGGTCCGTTAACTATAGGCGCGGGATTATATCCTTGGAGGAGAGGCAGCTTGCTGTACTGGAACCTCGAAGATCAGAATACGGCAAGGACGGCCCATGTGTTGAACTACATCAGGTATGCCGCCGGATCCATTGATGCGGGTATCGGTGGCTTCTATTGGGTATTTGACGAAGGCCCTGAAAGTCAGCGGAGTACGCAAAAGCGAGCCTCTACGCCCCCGTCCACTACAACCGGCACCGAAGGCTGGATCTATGTCAAATATGCCAACCGCGTCTTGTTCCTAAATGCTGAGGCCGACTGGTACTATGAAACCATACGATATCAATCTTCCCAGGATGGGACCTTTTTCGGCGAGTCCGCGGAACCTTTCCCGGGAGGAGGAAGTCACTTTGCACCAAAGTATATCGAGTCATGGCGGTATATGTTGGAATTTGGAGCATTTTCCGGACCCACGAAACTTAGCGTTCTCTGGTGCCACATGCCCGGACCTGACAGAAGACACGGAATCCTCATAGACAAGCAACCTTTCATTCAGGACCCAGCAAGAAGCGCTTACGGAGTTTTCTACCCTTACTGCCTCATGATGGCAAAATATTACAGAGCCGGAGTGGATTCATATCTTGATATGTCCGCCTCGGATGTGGTTGCAGCGCAGCTCAACTACATGCTAGCCAGCAACCTTGACATAGTAGCTTCGGTCATGCTGGCGCGAAGAGCATCTTATGGATACGGATATGGTTATATAAGGCCCAACCCGGACAAGTCCGGTGCTGTGGAATTTGACCATCGAGGAACTTTTTCTGTTCCGGACCCTTCGATACCTTACAATGATCTGGGCTGGGAACTGGACCTCGGCATAGGATGGAAGTTGCTGGAAAACTGGCGGCTAAATCTTCGTGCAGCATATTGGCAGCCTGGAAAATGGTTCAACTTCGCGTGCATAGACAAATCCGTGGCGAGTTGGGACAATCCTTCCCCGGTCAACAACTGGGGGACAAACCCTCACCGGGTCATAGCGCCTATTATAGGAATTGAACTCTACCTCAACACCAATCTTTGAAATATCGTTTCAGGATATGGGTGAGCGCTAATCCTCACAGGTGCCCCCGATCCAGGACTTTTCTTATGGCTGTGAGAATGTATTTGGCATCGTAAGGTTTTGTGATGAAACCTCTCGCTCCACTCCCCGTTTCATCGATAGTGAGACCGTTGGACGAATAACCGCTCGCAAGGAGAATTCTCAAATCGGGATCGATTTGCAGAATCTCTTCAAGACACCTCTTTCCCCCCATTCCGGGCATGATCAGATCGAGGATGACCAGGGAGACTTCTCCTCTATGAGCTGCATATATCCTTAACGCTTCTTCTCCGCTGGAGGCGGTCAACACCTTGTATCCTCCGGTCTCGATCATTTCCCGTGCCAGCTCTCGAATGCGATCATCATCATCTACCAGGAGTATGGTCTCAGTACCAAATGCCGGCATCTCCCGTGTGACGGTCATATCCCGCATACTCTCAGCTGAAGAAATCGGGAAGTAGATTTTGAAAGAGGTCCCATGACCGGGTTCACTGTAGCATCTTATGTACCCGCGGTGTCGAGAGACAATGCCGTGGACCATCGCCAAGCCGAGCCCCGTTCCCTCACCGCTGGCTTTTGTTGTGAAAAATGGCTCGAAGATGCGGTCAACCACTTCCGGTTTCATTCCCATGCCGGTATCCGAAACGGTGAGGAGAACATGTCTGCCAGGCTTGGCCTCCAAGTGGTTTCTCACATATTCATCCTTCAACCAGACATTGGTTGTTTCGATGAGGAGTCGTCCACCATCCGGCATGGCATGCTGGGCGTTGACTGCGAGGTTGAGAAGTATCTGTTCGATTTGGGCTGGATCGGCATCGATGACCCAGAGCTCATCAGCAAGCAAGAGATCTATTTTGATCATTCTGCGAACAGTACGACGGAGGAGTTTTTCGACTCTGCGTATCTCTTGGTTTAGGTCCGTTGGGCGAGCCTTGAATTCCGCTTTCATGCTGAAGGTAAGAATTCTTGAGACAAGATCTGCACCATCCCGGGCTGCTTGGTGAACTATTTCCAGCTTATGGCGATCAGGGTCATCTGCTCTTTTTCGCATGAGTAGAAGGTCGGTGTAACCTAAGATGGCTTGGAGCAAGTTGTTGAAGTCGTGTGCGATACCTCCGGCTAGAGTTCCAATCGCCTCCATTTTCTGGGCCTGAACAAGTTGCTTCTGAAGCTGCTTGCGCTCGGTCACGTCTCTGATGATACCCTGGTAGCCTAGAACTGTTCCGTCTTCGTCCAGCCGCACGGCAGAGGTGAGCAAGCACTCGATTTCAGTCCCATCCTTTTTCCGACGCCTGATCTCATAGTCCTTTAGAGATCCGCTTCGCTCAATGTCCCTCTGAAACCTCGTACGGTCTGCAGGATCAATGTATATGCCAAGAATATCCATGTTCTCAGCTTCTTCTCTGCTGAAACCAAAGAGGTCCAGGAAGGCCTGGTTCGCGTCCACGAGCTTTCCGTCCCGAGTGGTTATGTACACAGCGTCTCTGGAATCCTCAAAGAGAGTACGGTACTTCTCCTCGCTTTCACGAAGGGCTTGCTCCGCCTTCTTCCAGTCTTCCACATCTCGCGTGACCGATAGAATCTGAGGCTCGCCGCCGAGAACCACGACGCGTGCCGACATAAGCCCGGTTCGTACCGAACCATCTTTCTGGCGGAATTCAGCTTCAAGGTTCGTCACATGCCCTCTCTCGTTGAGTTCGGTAATTAGGCGATCTCTGTCGGCTGGGTTATGCCAGATGTTCATGTCAAATGAGGATTTTCCGATTACCTCTTCTCTTGCGAACCCGCTGAGTTCGGTAAAACCATCATTAACCTCAACGAACACTCCGTCACTGAGGCGGGAAATGGAGATCGGGTCAGGGCTGGTTTGGAAGGCTGTCCTGAAGCGCTCCTCAGTTTCTCGCAGAGCATTTTCAGCTTGTTTGCGCTCTGAGATGTCTTTAATCCAGACTTGGACACCTGGTGCGCCCTGTATCTCTATGGCCCGTGCATGGACTTCTGCGTCAAACGCTGAACCGTCTTTCCGCTGTTGTTTGACCTGATAATGAGCGGGTACACTTTCCCCGCGCATCCGTGCCAGGGACCTCTCTCGTACAACATCCCTGAAATCGGGGTGAAGCGTCAGCCAATGGTCCATTCCTTCCAGCTCTTCCTTGGAGTAACCCATCATCTGACAGAGACGTGAATTAGCAAAGATGATTTTCGTCTCCTTTATGATGAGGATTCCGTCAAAACTTTCCTCCACGAGAGTTTTGTACTTCTCCTCACTCTGCCTCAGAGCCCCTTCAGCCGCTATGCGCTCGGTGATGTCTGCAACGACCCCAGTCATTCTAATGGGCTTCCGGTATGCATCAAACTCGGTTACCGTTCCTTGAGCCTGGAACCAATGCCACTTTCTGAACTTGTCCGGTGTGCGATAGATCGCCTCGAAATTCGTCAGTTTTCCTTCCAGGTGCAGATTGAGAGTCTCTGAGATCTTCGGCCAATCCTCAGGGTGAACAAGTCTCTTCCAATTCTTGAGGTTTGGTTCGAACTCATTTGGCGTGTATCCCAACATGCTGTAGATTCGCTCAGACCATGTAGCTTTTCCCGTGGTCAGATCCCAGTCCCATGTCCCAAGGTTTGCTCCTTCGAGTGCCAGTGAAAGGACCTGTTGGCTTTGCCTAAGCGACTCCTCTGCCTGCTTGCGCTCGGTGATGTCTTCTATTATTCCAACGCCTCCAGCAACTCTTCCATCGTGGGACAATATGGGTGCGAACTCACACTTCACTGGCGTGGTCTTTGATGCTGTGACGGAAGAATAGTAATCTTCATAGTGGCCCATGCCACCTGAAAGTGCTTCCTGGATAGCCGCTACAATCTTCTTATCCCTGATGTCTCGAATAGTGTTCAATCCGATCAATTTTTCGTGGGACGATCCAATTATCCGCACAAAATTGTCATTACAGGCTGTAATCGATCCGGCTTCGTCAAAATGAAAAATTCCGATGGGAGAGCGCTCAAAAATCAGTCGATATTTTTCCTCACTCTCTTTTAGTTCAGCGGTCCGTTCCTCCACTCGACGCTCAAGCTCATTGCGGACTGATTGCAGCGCTTCCTCAGCGCGTTTTCGATTTGTGATGTCAAGACTGGTTCCTGCTATTCGCACTGGGTAGCCCTGTTCATCCCATTCCACAACTTTGGCCCGAGCGAGAATCCATATGTATTCGCCCGACTTGTGACGGAGCCGGTGTTCAGACTCATATAACGGCGTGCGACCTCTGACGTGAGCGTTGAAAGCATCCGTAACGCGGTCTATGTCATCAGGGTGAACGAGTTTCCCCCATGAACTTACATTAGACCCCAGCTCATCGACAGAATATCCGACCATTTCCGCCCGCCGAGCATTGACAAACGCCTCGCCGGTCTGAAGATTGTAATCCCATAGACCGAGGTCGGCTCCTTGCAGCGCAAGCTCCAACCTCTCCTCACTCTTTCGCAGCGCCCCTTCGACCGCCTCTAATCTGGAGACCTTCTGGCGGAGTTCCTTCAATTCATCGACGAGTTGCTGTTTGGTTTTCTTTCGGTTGTTCATCGGGAATCCCTCCTGTTGCGCCGGACTTGCGGTTACAATTAATCCGAGGTAGGGGAATCCCCTTTTGAGGGGAGAGGTTCTGTGGATAGTATCGCTGAATTTTTTGGCAAAACAAAGCGGAATCGCGAGGGGGGTGCTCTGATGGCCCCGTCCACCGGACAAAATAATAGGGGAAACCTAATGTGAAAAAGTCTACCCCACACAGTTTACGCGGCCAATCCGGTCAGGCGCCCAAGCATATCCATGATGAACACTTTTTGCTTCTTGAGATCTTCTCGAAACGACAGGTTTTCCGTGCTGGCGATTTCTGAAGTCAGGTCATGAAGGTAGGTCTCAAGGATGCCTCTCATCATATTAGCCTCGTCATCGGAGAATTCAATGCGTGTCATTTTTCGAATCCTTTCGTTGGTCCA
>DATJPW010000199.1:0-75062 GCA_035506215.1 Desulfomonilaceae bacterium | reverse complement strand
CCCGGACGCGACGAATGCCATGGAACTGGCCGTCAGTAGATACAAAGTCGATTTTCTCGCAGGCGGGTTCCGCACTGAGGCTATGCTGCCCATGCAGGATATCGCCATGGACAACAAGAAGATTTTCTTCGGATGCGGTTGCTCTTTTCCCGGTCTTTGTGAGCGCGTCACGAAAGACTATGACAGGTACAAATACTGGTTCCGGGTGACACCGTACAATTCGAATTTCCTGGTTAAAGTTGATTTCATTCTGCTTGATATGGTCCGAAAGTTGATGACCAAAGAATTCGGTGTCGAGAAGCCGAAGGTTGCCATCGTCGCAGAAAAGGCGGCCTGGGCCGATCCGATGGTGAAAGTTGCCGAGGTCACTCTCACGAAAATGGGAATGGAAGTTGTCGGGGTATGGCGACCTTCTGCTACGGCAACGGATGTCACCGGGGAACTTTCTGCAATCCAGCGAACCGGAGCGCAAATCATATTTGTCACCTTTTCTTCCTCGGTCGGTATTCCTTTCGCCAAGCAGGCAGGCGAGCTCCAGATTCCAGCCCCAATCGTTGGAATCAACGTCGAGGCTGAAAAGGACGGATTCTGGAGCGCCACGGGGGGCAAAGGCGACGGGATTTTGATCATCAATACTTATGCACCGGTCAAAATTACTGATAAAACAATACCTTTCTTCAATAAGTATAAAGAAAAGTTTAAGGAAGGCCCGAATTATACGGCAGGGGTCTATGACGCCATTTACATACTGAAAGGGGCAATCGAGAAAGCCGACACCTTAGACTCTGATAAGCTGGTGCCGGTGTTAGAGAAAACTGATTACTTGGGCACTTCAGCGAGAATAATGTTTTCCAAAGATCATGACCTTGTCTTTGGACCCGGTTACAGCACCGGAATCGGGACCCAATGGCAGGATGGAAAAAACGTCTGTGTCTGGCCTAACGGCTGGGAGGGAATTCAATACGCAGGCACAGTGGAATACAAATTCACACCGGTGGTGGTAGACCACTACAAAAAGAAATAGCAGCACTTACCGTACGGCAATTAGAGTCTGAAACCTGGCTCGGGGATTGTCAACATGACAATTCTCGGGGGTGGGCTGCTTCAAATAATGTTCCCTGACTCCAAAAGTCGGTCAAGAAGATTGCGGGGCATGTTTCTTCAACGGTCGCCGGTGGTGATTGCACGTAAGGTTGCACCAAGCTCCTTTGCAGTGTACGGCTTGGCAACAACTCCTCTGAAACCGTATCCGGTGTAGTCGGACATTATCGGATCATTTGAATAACCGCTCGACACCACCGCCTTCACTTCCGGATCTATTTCACGCAATCTCTCAATCGCTTCCGCTCCTCCCATACCACCTGGAACGGTCAAATCCAAAACAACTACATCAAAAGGATGCGAGGAATCTTTCGCTGTCCGGTAGAGGCTGATAGCCTCTGTCCCATCTCTGGCGAGTTCAACCTCATAACCTAGAGTAGACAAAATTTCCTTCGCAACCTCCCTTATTGAATCCTCATCATCCATAAGCAATATCCGGCCGCTGCCTTTAGCTGTTGTTTCTTCAAAGTTAAACGATGTCTGAAGCTCCCTTTGAGAGGCTGGAAGATAGACGCAAAAGGTAGTGCCGACTCCCACCTCTGATTCCGCCGTGATCAAGCCGTCATGATTTCGTATTATGGAATAAGAGGTCGCCAGCCCCAAACCACTTTCTTTGTGCTTGGTAGTGAAATACGGATCAAAAATTCTGGGCAGAATGTTCTTGGGTATGCCCACTCCGTCATCATTGACCACTATCTTCACATAATTTCCGTCCGGTAAGGGCAGACCTTGCTGAGCGTCGATCACAATGTTTTTCGCATGAACGTGAATCACGCCTCCCCGAGGCATGGCATGGACTGAATTGATGACAAGGTTATTAAGAACTTGACCGATTTGTCCTTCATCCACGTCGACCGTGAAGAGGTCATTGTGAACTGAAAGCTCGCAACGAACGCTGGAGCCCCGCACCGCGAAATGGCAAGAATCCTCTATTAATTGTGAGATGTCGGATGTCCTCTTTATCGGGGCCCCACCCTTGGAAAAAGTGAGCAATTGCTGCGTTAATCCCTGTGCTTGGCTGCAGGCTTTTTCCGCTTCGATCAGTCTTTCTTTGACCTTGTCCGGATATTCGCAGTGCATCTTGGCCAGAGAAATATTGCCCAAGATAGCGGTTAGGATGTTGTTGAAATCGTGAGCAATACCTCCTGCCAAGACCCCTAAAGACTCAAGTTTTTCGACCTTGACAAGTTCCTCTTCCATTTTCCGCTTAGCGGTTATGTCGACGAGGAAATTTAACGTGGCTGCTTTCCTTTCCCAAAGTACGGGAACCACATTGATCTCCACCCACTTAATGTTTCCCGAGTTATCAACAACCCTGAAGGTATAGGCACTTGGAGGATGTTGGCCCTTAATTCTTTGCTCGTGCCGCTCCAGTACCATCGCTCGATCATCGCGATGAATGAACTCCGCGAACGGCCGGGAGGTGAGCTCATGCTCAGGACATCCTGCCAGTTTCAAGGTCCTGGGATTGACGAATTTGAGCATCCCATCTTGCACCACAAAAATGGCCTCGCTGGCATTCTTGACTACAAGGCGGTATTTTTCTTCCGATTCTCTAAGAGCTTCTTCCGCCTTTTTGCGGTCGGTGATATCTCTAGCAGTCCCGTGAACGCCGATGGGTTTTCCGTTATCTCTTATGATCCGGGAGTTGATTTCAAACCAGAAAGGGGTGCCATCCTTGGATCGCACCCTGATTTCGTATGGACCGGTTGTATCGACACCGTTCTCTATCTTCCTGCGGAGATTCTCTTCAGTGATGGGAATGTGGTCGGGATCAACGACGTCTCTATGAGTGAGTGTCAGAAATTCTTCGGAACTGTATCCTAGAATCCTCCTCGCAGCTTCATTAACTGACTTGTACCTGCCTTCGAGGTCATGGGTATAGACGATATCGGAGGAATTCTCAAAAAGCTCCCTGTAGCTTGCCTCGCTTTGCCGCAACGCCTCCTCTGCATGCTTACGAGCAGTGATGTCCAGGGCATTGGCGAGAGTGGCAGGACGACCATTGTGCTCAATGGCGGTAGCAAGGACTTCTATCCATCTGACCTCTCCGTTCCTTGTTAAGATCCTGAATTGATAGTGAGACGGGGCTCGTTTCCTCTGAAGTCTGGCGGCCACTATACCTTTGGTCATTTCCCGATCTTCCGGAGCTACCACCTCCCAGATCGATTTTCCAATTAATTCGTTCTCCGTATAGCCCATAGTCTCGGCTGCACGCTTATTGACGTACACAAACTTGTCGTCTTGATGCACATAGATGCCGGTCAATGAATTCTCGGCTAGAAGTCGGTAACGTTCTTCGCTCTCTCGCAGGGCCATCTCCACACGTTTTCGTTCAGCCACTTCTTCCTTGAGTTGAGCATTGGCGGCCATAAGTTCCGATGTGCGTTCCTCGACGCGTTGTTCAAGTTCTTGCCCGTGCTTCTTGCTGTGCTCTACAATTTGTTTGTCGGCAGTCAAATCCTCCACGAGTACGAGTATGAATCTCTCTTCCATGACCCTTATGGACCGAAAGGTCATGCGTGCCCAAATCCTGGAATTTCCCATCTCTAATGTTCCGTGTGCAACGACGGGTTTTCTCGTGGAAAATACATCTTCCAAAAGCGATTGAACCTTTCGGGCAATAGACGCTTCGGGGAAAAGGTGTGAAAAGAGAGTATCTCGCAACTCCTCGTAATTGAGATTGATCTTTCCCCACGCCTGATTGACCCCTACTATGCGGAAGGACCGGCCTATCAATAATGTAGGAATTGGCAGAGCCTGTATGACCTTTCCAAATGTGCTTTTCCAGATCTCGCTCCTGACATCGAAGCTGCCGGTAACAGTCAAATCTCGGGTAAACAGTTCGGTGAGCTCGATAGTTTGCGTGGGCTGATCGTCCAAAGAAGCGTCTACCGGTCGAAACTCGTCCCCCATAGTTTCTCCCTCGTACCGATCAATTCGGAATTATGCACCGGTCCCACCATTTGGGGATCTGTGGGGCGGTTGCCGGTCACGAGACAAATTTCCTTAACGCCATTTAGGAAGCAAATTCGTCAGTAATATTGATAAAAAAGTTTGTTTTTTCGTATTCTTGAGCATGCCTCACTGCTCTGCCACCAGTCAAGCACAATTTTGCACATGCGCCCTGGCCCTAACACAGCTTGATGGTATCCGGCATAGAGAAAGCTGAAGCCGTATGGGATGGGAAAGAAACGGACTGTCTCTTCACGTCCCGAAAATCCGTCGAATTGACTTTTTGAAAATCGATGCGTCTAATAATCTCTACAGCCTTTATCCGGAATTGAAGGAGCGAATCTATGGCGGCGAAAACGAATCGCAGGGAATTCATGAAAACGGGATTGATCACAACGGCAGCAGTGTTCGCCTCGGGACCCGCAGCCCTTTTCGGGGCCGACTCGTCTCTCGCCCAGGCAACCACTCAAAATGCGCCGGACCTTGTGATTTCTCATGGCAGCAACCCGGCGACAATGACCCGTGCCGCGGTGGATACGCTTGGGGGAATGACCCGGTTCGTGAAAACTGGCGCCAAAGTGGTGATTAAACCAAACATGAGCTTTGCAAGCGGACCGCAGTCCGCTTCCAATACTCACCCGGCGGTCGTGAGTGAGGTTGCCAAGATGTGCGCGGAGGCCGGCGCTTCCAGGATTTCAATCCTGGATAACGTGTTACAGAACCCGCAGGATTGCCTCTCTTACTCAAAAATCCCCGAACAGTGTCAGACCATTCCTAACGCCAGCGTCCGCGTCATCAAGGAGCAAAGGTTGTTCAGAGAGGTCAAAGTTGAGAAAGGCGTCCTCATCAAGTCCATGGGTGTGGCGTCGGAAGTCTTGGATGCGGATGTGCTGATTGCCGTTCCTGTAGGGAAGACCCATTCGGTCGCAGGTGTGAGCCTTTCCATGAAAGGAATGATGGGACTGGTCTTCGACAATGACAGAAGGACATTCCATACTAATGGCATGCATGAGTCCATCGTGGACATGGTCACTGTTCTCAAGCCTCATCTGGTGGTGATAGACGGTACTCGAATTTTGGCTTCGGGCGGTCCGACCGGTCCAGGCGAAGTTCTACCTCTCAACGTCATCATAGCGTCGACGGACTTGGTATCCGCGGATGCGCAAATGGTAATGTTGGGAACTTGGCACGGGCAAAAACTTAGACCCGATCAGGTCAAGTACATCAAAATTGCCGCAGAGCGCGGCCTGGGCCGCATGGATCTGGATAAGCTGAATGTGAGGAATATCACCGTTTCATGATTCATCGGAAAATGAAGCTGAAAAGAGGATTTGCCATGCAGATGCAAGAGCCTGCTTCGGGGGGATCCACAAGAAAAACGCTCGCTATAATCGGGACTCTAATAGTGACTTGGTTCTTGACCGCCTTTGCAGGTCTAGCCTCCGCGCATGACAAGGATGAGACATTCATATATGCCGCGGTAGAGGGTGACCTGAAAAAGGTGGAAGCCTTCCTGAATGAAGGCGCAAATGTGAATGCAAAGGGGAAAGAGAGCAACCGGACTGCCTTGATGTGGGCTTCCCTGAGAGGTCATCTCGATGTTGTGAGATTGCTCTTGGAAAAGGGCGCCGATATCAATGCACGGGACGACAACGGCGAGACAGCTTTGCTCTCGGCCTCCGGGAAGGGAGGCCTCGACGTAGTGAGATTGCTCTTGGAAAAGGGCGCGGATATCAATGCACGGGACAATAATGGCCGCAGCGCCTTGATGACGCCTTCGTGGATTGGCCAGTTGGAGGTCGTGAGACTACTTCTGGAGAAAGGAATCGATGTCAACGCCTCGGACAAAACCGGTCGGACTGCTTTGATGTGGGCTTCAGAGCAGGGCCACACGCAGATTGCAGAGCTGCTGAGAAGCTACGGAGCCACGCGATAAGATGCGTCGAGCGACACCCGGCCATGATTCAAATCATGGTTCTAGTGTGATCGCTTCTGCTGTCGAGCGTTTATCCTGCCGCTGGACTCGTCCATGTCCTCGTCCGAAGATAAGACGGAAGATTATCGCCCCCCGATTTTGGTCATAACCGGAACACTTTGAAACAGAGCAGCATAAATGCAAAGTGTGGATCCACAGACACTTGTCCCGAAACATTCCGCGGGAAAACGTATAAATGTACGCTCTTCGGATCCACCTTCTCACTATGGGTGGAATTCACTCGCGATCATTCCTTCTCATAGTCCGGGATCAGCTCAACCCCTGACGCAAGGATGGCTTTCCGGGCAAAACGTTTCCGAATCACAGAACTCCATTTTAGCGAAGCCCATATCGAGAGCAGAATCGCAGGAGAAGTGTAAAGAAGCCCGGATGTGATACCTAGCGCCAAGTTTTCAACCAGCATAGAGTAAAACAAGACCACCAATAGCAAGAAACCCACGGGTCCGAGAATCAGGATGCCGGTCATGAACATCAATGTTCCCGCATCCAAAGCCGCTTTTTCTAACAGATTGTTACTCTCCGTCATCTGGTAATACCTCTCTTTCGTTTGCACCCCTAATAGTTGACGGCCCGTTCATGACAGGCCCCCCTTCAGCCGAAGGGAAGTGACGAATTCTCCACTGAGATCGTCCCTTCGATTCTATAGATGCGAGTGTCCCGAGGTGGATTCTCCGACGGATCAGAAAAGTTTCAAAGAACCGGAATTCTGCGGCGATCGCCGTCCCTGCGAGTCGCAGCATCCCTGATGAGTCATTCGATGGTTTCTCGCACCCAAAATGAACTCCGATTCTCCTAAGAAATGGGGAGTGAAACTCACCTGCCTGCCGAGAACCGTTCCAGGTGCAAGTTAGATCAGGGTAGGAGCCGGGCCAAAGAGAGTTGTCCCCTTCCGGAAGGAATCGTCTTTCCCTCTAACTTCACAAGTGCTACATAATTCGGGGTCAGGCCATTTTCGTCGGCCGCAAATATGGAGGTGTGCATGCCACTGTACGAATTTGAAAGGAAAAGGCCTTCGGTTGACCCCGAGGCTTTTGTTCATCCATTGGCCGTACTCATTGGTGACGTGACTATCGAAGCCGGATGCTACATTGGCGCAGGCGCCGTACTTAGAGGCGATATCGGCTCCGTGAAGATTGGGAAGGGATCAAATATTCAAGAGAACTGTGTTCTCCACACGTTTCCCGACAAAGCAACAACCGTCCATCCGAATTCTCATGTTGGACATGGATGCATTCTCCATGGGTGCGAGATCCATTCAAACGTACTCGTTGGAATGGGATGCATCATTGGCGACGGCGTCAAGATCAACTCACACTGCATTATTGGAGCCGGAAGCTTTATCGATTTCGGAACTGAGATTCCGCCTGAAAGTGTGGCGGTGGGGTCACCGGCAAGGGTGATCAAGGCCGCTGGTCCGGAGCATCTCAAAAGAATCGCGGAAGGCCTCGCTATTTACCAGGAGCTTGCGAGGGGCTATCTCAAGTCATTCAAGCAAATCTCCTAGGAGGCGAAAGCCGGACGATCTGACAAAGACCACCTCTCGCCTGCCCGCCAAAGACTGGTCCCTTTTTGCGTTAGAATGGATTAGCCGGTGGGCCGAAGAAAGGGGTCACGTCATTTGCGACGACGTTCCCGAAGATTCTACCGGCAACATCAAGCCTTTATAGCTCTGAGGAGAAGGTTGATCATCTGTTCCGTGCTTGCAACGGTCGGTTGTTTCTTGGAGAGCATCATGCGAGCCAGGGCTTCGTGTTCAAAGGCTCCTTGAACGAGGTGCAAGTAGTAGCTGATTTCAAAATCCTTACGGAAATGGCCGCTGAGTTGTCCAGCTTCCACGGTAGATCTTATCAGTTTCCAGAAACGCCGGGTATTGCGATATTCCTGAGATTCATAAAATTTGGGATTCCTGTACAATTCCAGTATTAAAACACGAGTCTCCCACTCCCGAATCTGAAAATCCAGAGCCCATCTTCTAAGCAAGTATAAGAGTCGTTCATACGGATTTAATGCGCCAGAGAACACGCCCTCCAATTCATCGGCCAATTCGATGAACCAGGTGCCCAGAACTGAGAGAAGCAGTTGTTCCTTGCTCTTGAAATATTGATAAACGGAAGCTTCCGCTATGCCGGCTTTGCCGGCTATTTCGGAGATGGTGGCGCCTCCATAGCCTTTTTTGCCGAATACTTCCGAGGCGACTTCCATTATCGTACGCCGCCTGAGCTCTCCTCGGCTGGGTTCATCTCCATTTTCGTGTCCGCCCGGCTGTTCGCGCCTCCATATAGCTGCCCTTATTAACGAACAGAGAGCATCAGCGGCCTCATTGGGATCATAGCGATCGCCGAAGAAGAGCCATCGCAAAACAATGCTGTCGATCGCGCCGAAAATCATCTCGAGCACCAGGATAACTTCAATGCTCGGGTCCACTTCCCCGTCTCTTATGCCTTCTCTGATAGCCTCCACAGCGAATGCGCTGTATTTTCGAATCATTTCATATGTCGGGGATTGGTAAAAAGCGGGTAATGTCCGGAGTTCACGTAGTAAAATTGAGGTGTAGTTCTGATTAACAGAGAGGTCCCTGAGCTGATGCCATAATAACTTCCTAATCTTGGGCTCGGCCCCTTTCATTCCCTGGAGATGCTCCGTAATGCCCTCCAGAGTTTCCTTAAGATGTCTTTCCGGAACTGTAACGATCAGGTTTTCTTTGGTTTTGAAATATTGGAATATAGACGCCTCATGTACCCCGGAATCATATGAAATATCAGCGATAGTCGTGTCGTGAAAACCGCGAGAGGCAAAGATGCGCTCCGCGGATTCTATTATAAGTTGGCGCTTTCTATCTGCTGAAGGGCTTCTTCGTTTGGTGGAGGACGCCCCCTTGACAGTGCTTGCGGGCGATCCGGTATAATCCATATATAACTCCGGGGAGGGGATACAATGACCAGTATATCTTAGTTCAAAACCGAATACCACTCATATGATAAATAGTCAAGAATTTTTCTTGTCTGCGACGTTTGAAGCGCATGGGACGGCGTTCAAGTCTTGATAACTTGCTGTAATTTAGGCATATATCCAATGATATCGGGCTGCGACGCGGATACGATGCAACTCGTTTCAATAAATTATCAACGTTCGGCAGCGCATTCAGAGGGAAAGTCAGTGCTGATCAAGTTGAAATTTTTTTTGGTAAAATACAAAAAGCCTTGACATAGTTTTCATATAAGTTATATTCATATCAACGATGTTGCCAAGTCTCGGTCAACACAAACTTCAGAGCCCAGGCGCAAGTCTAAGCGGTTCAATTATGCCTGAGTATTGGGGCTCTGAGGCCATTCAGCAAAGGCAAGCCAGCGTGAACAAAAAGGATGTCGATGCGGCGAATCTTCAGATCCGTCCCATGAAAGAACAAGACGTCCATATCATTGCGATAATAGACAGCGTGTACTTCGGAGCGCCTCGACCGGAATACTATGGGGAACGGCTTGGTTCGGCCACTAACGGACCGGGAATTAACACTTTTTGGGTTGCAGAAGCGCTGACGAGCATATCGCAAGTCGACTGTAAGGGGTAAAAAAGATGAGGTACGCAGAGACAGGATTCAATTTGGAAATCGATCTGAGCCGAGGAAGCGTCGATAGGGTGGCAACCGACCTAAGATCAACCGAACTTCATCTCGGGGGACTAGGTACCAACACCAGGATGTTGTGGGATAGGGTCCCCCCTGAAACCGAACCCTTTTCTCCGAATAATCTGCTCATATTCTCCACCGGCCTTTTGGGCGGCACACCTGCCCCTGGCGCTAATCGTACGATGGTTACCACCTACTCTCCTCAGACTTTGTTCATGGGATACTCGATGATGGGTGGATTTTGGGCGCCGGAATTAAAGTATGCCGGGTACGATAAAGTCATCCTTCGCGGCAAGTCCCCTGATCTGGTCTACTTGTGGATAAACAATGACAAGGTGGAAATCCGTGACGCTTCTCACCTGCGGGGCAAAGGCGCTGTTGAAACTCAAGAACTTATCAAGAAAGAATTGAACGAGCCGAATGCACAGGTCGCTGCAATCGGTCTGGCCGGCGAAAACAAGGTGTACATGGCTTCAATCGAGCAGGGTAGGTCCAGCGCAAGCCGGCTCGGAATAGGCGCCGTCATGGGAGACAAAGGGGTAAAGGCAATAGCTGTTCGTGGAACCACGGACGTCAACGTTGCCCGACCCGCCGAATACATTGAACTCTGCAACGAAGTGCTGCAATACATAAAATACCGAAACGAAAATCCGGTTCCCAACGTAATGACAATTTTGCAGGGACTTGGGTCCCCTCAAGAGATGCTGCACGTTGATGAGAAGTGGCACACCGAGAACTTCATGTGGGGTAATTCCCGTGTTCGCAGAAAGGACTTCTGGAACAAGGAAATCGAAGAGAGATGGAAGAGTGTTCAATTAAATGTGCGGAAGCGTTTGATAAGCTGCTACAACTGCCCGATGAAATGCGGGGCAATAATCTCCGTCCCCGGATACTCCACCTACATGATGAAATGCTTCTCCAAACTCACCTACACAATGGCGGCCTTTGTTGACGACCTGGATTTTGGCTTTAAGATCGCTCAGCGCGCCACCGAGTATGGAGTGGACGGATTCTCGACTCCGCAAGTGATGGCCTTCGCCGTTGAACTTAAAGAAGCCGGCATCCTAACTGACAAGGACTTTGAAGGATGCCCGTCCGACAATGAGGGGAGATTCTACTGGCTACTTGATAGAATCGTTCGACGCGAAGGAATAGGGGATGTTCTGGCCGACGGCACCCATTGGGCGGCCCAAAAGATCGGTAAGGGCGCAGAGGAGTTTGCTCACAATAATATTAAGAAGCACGAGCAGTTGCCTCTCAAGCTTGGAATGTTGAACCCGGTTTACTACCTCATGTATGCCACCGGTGAGAAGGCAAACATTACCCAGATCGAAGGACAGTTCCCGCAGACGCCTTTCGCTACGATGGAGGAGAGGCAACAGTTTATAAGCGATTGGATCCAAGTTCCTGATGAAAAATTCAAGCAAATTGTTCTGGACTGGGAATTCCGCGGTGAACACTCGAATCCGTATTATCCGACTGTTGACATGTCCGTTGACATTGTTGACTGGCAAGAGATGATGCACTACGTCGACGACGCCCTCGGGGTGTGCGCCGGCTTGTCGTCATTTCCCTTGAAGCCCCCATATCACATACACAATTACCCGAAACTTATCTCTGCAGCGACGGGGATGGATATGGATGAAGAGGGCCTCAAGAAAGTATACAGGAGGAATCGAAGTCTGCTCAGGGCCGTCAACGTGAGAAGAGGCTTACGAAGAGCCGATGAGGTACCGCCCGAAGACCATTGGAAGAAGAGGTTTCCGGAGCTGGAAGCCAAGCTCCTGGATGCGTACTACGAGTTCAAGGGTTGGGACAATGACGGGATTCCCAAGAAAAAGACCTTGGAGGAATTGGATCTGGGCGATGTTGCCGAAGACTTAGTGCAGAGAGGGATAATAAAAAATGGCCAAAACTAAGAAGAAAGTAAAAACAATCACGATCGATCTTGATAAATGTAACGGCTGCCGCGCGTGCGAGATGATCTGCTCGACGTTCCATGCCACGCCGAAATACAGCAGCAATAATCCGGCAAGGTCTCGTATCCGGATGATCCGCGACCCCATGAGAGACGTTTATGTTCCCGTGTACGCAGGGGAGTATACCGGGGCCGAGTGTATGGGCAGAGACAAGTACGTGATTGATGGGAAAGAATACGACGAGTGCGGTTTCTGCAGGGCTTCCTGCCCATCAAGGGATGTTTTCAAGGAACCCGATTCCAAACTCCCTCTCAAATGCGACATGTGTGAAGACGATCCGCCACAAGAAAAGCCCTTATGTGTTCAGTGGTGCATTAATGACGCGCTGATCTACGAAGAGAAGGAAGAGGAAGTAGACGAAGAAGAAGTGAAGATGGAGGACGTAGAGATAGGACTGACATCCATGATCGACAAGTATGGCCTTGAGAAAGTCATGGATACTGTTTCCCGGATGTCAGCGTCAAAGAAGGGCTGAAACATTAGGCCGAAACAAGAGGAAGGAAAACGGTGGAGACTGTAGCCCCTTACAAAGAGATCATCGATGTCATCAAAGCGAGCGGCGGAGATGCATTCAAGAGATGCTTCCAATGCGGATTATGCGATACTGTTTGTCCCTGGAATAGGGTCAGAAGTTTCAGCATGCGCAAGCTCGTCCGAGAAGCGACGTTTGGATTGACCGAAATCGAGAGTGAAGACATCTGGCGTTGTACGACCTGCGGAAGATGCCCCCAGCAGTGCCCCCGGGACGTCAAACAGATCGAATCGGGGATATCCTTGCGAAGGATTGCCAACGATTATGGGGTTTATCCCGCTCCCGTCAAGACTATCCGCACCATAAACGCCGGCCTCGTTGCTCAGGGAAACCCCTTCGGTGAAGATCGAGAAAAGAGGGCAGCTTGGGCGGAAGGTCTTTCTGTAAAACCGTTCACCGAAGACATGGAAATTCTCTATTTTCCCGGCTGCTATCTCAGCTATGACCCGCGATTGAAAAAAGTCGCCAAGGCTACAGCCAATATTCTCAATAAGGCAGAGGTAAATTTCGGGATCCTGGGCTCCAAGGAGAATTGCTGTGGAGAAAGCATCCGCAAGACGGGCGACGAAGAATTATTCAAGCAACTGGCCAAGGAAAACATCAAAACCTTCATCGATAATGGTGTGAAGAAAATCCTTGTTTCTTCCCCTCATTGCTACCACACCTTCAAGAACGAGTATCCGGAATTCAGGGTGAACTTCGAGATAGTTCACATCTCCCAGTACCTGTTCGAGTTGGTTAATGAGGGAAGGCTTCAGTTTAAACAGGATTATCCTAAGAAAGTGACGTATCACGACCCTTGTTACTTGGGTCGACATAACGGCATATATGATGAGCCGCGAGGAATCTTAAACAAGATACCGGGCTTAGAACTGAATGAGCTGCCTGATTCCCGCTCAGATAGTCTCTGTTGCGGAGGCGGAGGCGGCCGGGTTTGGATGGAAACCCTGAAGGGTGAGAGATTCTGTGATCTCAGGATAGACCAGGCCCTCGGGCTCGGGGCCGAGGTGCTGGCTACTTCCTGCCCCTATTGCATTACCATGCTTGAGGACAGCAGAATCACCATGGGCGTTGACGAAAAGATCGAGGTGAAGGACATCACGGAGATCGTCCAGGAGTTGATTTAGGGAAGGGAAGTACCCTAGGGACGAAGAATATGGCGACAAATCCCGATCTAATTTCTCCTTGTGGCCTTTATTGCGGTGTCTGCGCCATTTACATAGCGCACCGCGACAATAACATTAAGCTCAAGGAGCGGCTGGTAAGTCTATACAAGGGAGGAACGCCGGGCAAGGGGACACTCCCCAATAGCGAAGCCCTTTCAACAGAAGACATCCGGTGCCGTGGCTGCTTGTCGGATGACCAATTTATGCATTGCGGCCAGTGTGAGATCAGGAATTGCACAAAAGAGAAAGGATACACCGGCTGTCATCAATGCAATGATTTTCCCTGTAGGTACATTGACAATTTCTCCATGGCCGTTGGCAAGAAGGTTATCCTCAGGGCTGTCCCGTATCGACGAGAGTTCGGTGACGAAAAATGGGTTAGAGACGAAGAAGCCCGCTACATATGTCCCGAATGCGGCAACAAAGTTTTTCGCGGTGCGATGAAATGTAATCAATGCAAAGCGCAATTAGATCTGGACTAACAAGTTCACATAAGTAACGCATACAACGGCATAGTTCGGATTGCCCCTCAACTTGGATTTCGGCAACCGCACATGCCGGCCGACGAGGTGATAGAAAATGGCAGAAGTTATATTCCTGAAAGAGCAACTCCAGCAACTTTGTGAGAACTTTGGAGAGACCAATTTTGGAGACGTGATGGTTGTTGGTGGAGGAATCAGCGGGATTCAAGCCTCTCTTGATCTTGCCACGGCCGGGTTCAAGGTCTACCTGGTTGAAAAAGGGCCAAGCATTGGCGGCCATATGGCGCAGTTGGACAAGACGTTTCCCACCAACGACTGCTCCATGTGAATTCTCGCACCCAAGCTGGTCGAGGTCGGCCGGCACCCCAATATAGAGGTCCTCACCTATACTGAAGTCAACAGTGTAGAAGGGGAAGTAGGAAACTTTAACGTGACCTTGACTAAGAAACCAAGGTATATCCTCGAGGATAAATGCACGGGATGTACTACCTGTGTGGAATATTGCCCTGCCAAGTATCCTGACCAATATAATCAGGAAATATCGAAGAATAAAGCCGTCCATGTATACTTCGCGCAGGCGATTCCGCTTATTACGTATATTGATGAAAGCTGTCTTTACCTCAAAGAGAACAAATGTCGTATTTGCGAAGGTGTGTGCAAGAATAACGCAATAGATTTGAAACAAACGGCGGAGAAAAAGGAAATACAGGTCGGGGCCATCATTTTGGCCGCCGGTATGGAGCCCTTTGATCCGAAGGTGAAGAAGGAGTATCGCTACGGGGAATTTGCGAACGTGGTAACCAGTATGGACTATGAGAGGCTGTTGGCCTCGACGGGCCCATACGAGGGTGAGATACTGCGTGCTTCCGACATGAAGCATCCCCATAAAATAGCCTGGATCCAATGCGTCGGTTCCAGACGAGTTACCGCGGGCGAAAACAGCTATTGTTCAGCGGTATGTTGCACCTACGCCCAGAAACAGGTGCTTATAACCAGAGATCATGATGCAGAGGCAGAGTGTACGATATTCCATAACGATGTGCGTTCCTATGGAAAAGACTTCGAGCGATACTACGAAAGAACAGAGAAACTTCCTGGGGTTCGATTCATCAGAAGCTACACGTCAATAGTTAGAGAGGACCCGGTAACCAAGAATGTTACGGTACGGTATTCCACTCCGGATGAAGGCGTAAAAGAAGAAGAGTTCGATATGGTGGTGCTGTCCGTTGGATTGAATCCTCCAACCGATGTGAAGTCCATTGCAGAAAAATTCGGCATAGAACTCAATCATTATGATTTTTGCAAGCTCGACCCTGTCAACCCCATGACCACGAACAGGCCCGGGATTTTTGTAAGCGGAGGTCTCCAGGGTCCAGTAGATATCCCCGAGTCGGTTTTCAGCGCCAGTGGAGCCAGTTCCCAAATTGGAGAGCTGTTGGACTACAGGCGAGGAAATCTGGCCAAAGAACGGGTATATCCGCCTGAAAGGGATGTCTCCCAGGAGGAGCCAAAGATAGGGGTCTTTGTATGTCATTGTGGGGCAAATATCGGCAGGATAGTCAATGTTCCTGAAACAGTCGAGTACTGCAAAACGCTACCGAATGTTGTCCATGCTCAGGAACAGCTATTTTCGTGCGCTACGAACTCCGCCAAAGAAATAACCGACATGACCAAGGAAAAGGGGCTCAATCGAGTGATTGTGGCTGCATGCAGCCCCAGGACCCTTGAACCGCTCTTCCGGGACACCGTTCGGGAAGCGGGAATCAATCAATATTACTACGAAATGGCTAATATCAGGGAGCACAATTCCTGGGTCCACTCGAAAGAAAAGGAAGAGGCCACACAGAAGGCAAAGGATATCATCCGGATGTCCGTAGCACGGGCCCGTCGGTTGGAGCCGTTACAGGAATTTGACCTGCCGGTTGACAATGCCGCTCTGGTGGTAGGCGGAGGCATAGCCGGCATGAACTGTGCTCTCTCCATTGCCAACCAGGGGCATGAGGTGCACTTGGTGGAAAAGAGTTCGCAGCTTGGGGGAATGGCACGAAGGATTCATTCCACGCTGGATGGACTGGATGTCCAGGAATACCTGCGTGGTCTCATAGCAAAAGTGTATCAACACCCCTTAATACATGTCTACCATGATGCGACAATCACGGATGCTAAAGGTTATATTGGGAATTTCGTGACCTCGGTGAAGTCTGAAAGAGGGTTCGCAGATATAAAACATGGTGCGGCGGTTCTTGCCATAGGTGCCGATCTATATACGCCGACCGAATACCTTTACGGAGAAGATGACAGGGTCACCACCCACCTTGAGTTGGAGGAGCGGATCGTCAAAGGAGACGAAAAGATAGTTAATGCGAAAAGTCTCGTGATGATTCAATGCGTAGGTTGCAGAAATGAAGACAGAAATTATTGCAGCCGGTTGTGTTGCAGTGAGTCTGTAAAGAACGCATTGAAACTTAAAGAGATAAATCCCGAAATGGACATTTACATCCTCTTTCGGGATGTGAGGACCTATGGGTTCAACGAGGATTACTATCGTGAGGCTTCAAACAAGGACATCAAGTTCATCCGCTACGAACCGGAGGATAAACCTCAGGTGGAACCCGGCCAGGCTGAGGATGGCAGATCTGTCCTAAAGGTTACCGCTACCGATTATATCTTGGGCAAGAAGATCGAATTGGATGCTGACATAATTGCCTTGGCTGCCGCTATTATTCCGGCCGAAGCAACCAAGGAAATGGCCGGACTGTTCAAGGTAACTTTGAACCCGGATGGCTTCTTCAAAGAAGCCCATGTCAAATTAAAGCCTGTCGAGTTTGCCACAGACGGCGTTTATCTCTGCGGACTGGCCCATTATCCCAAGTTCATACAGGAGACGATCAACCAGTCTTATGGAGCTGCGGGTCGGGTGTTAACGCTTCTGTCTCGTGATGTAGTGGTCGCGTCCGGTTCTGTGGCTGAGGTGAATGAGAATAAATGCGTTTCGTGTGGGGCATGTATAACGGTGTGCAACTATGGCGCCATAGAGTTTGTCGAGACACCGCTCGGCAGAAAGGCGAGGGTCAATCCTGTCCTCTGCAAAGGAGATGGTCTCTGCAACACGGTGTGCGCGACCAATGCCATACAACTAAGGCACTTCAACGATGAAGAGGTCTTGAGCGCAATTGATGCGGCGTTTCCGGAAGAAGAGGTCAGACAGCCCATGGATGCAGCGGTTGGAGATTAACAGCGATACACGAATCAATAAAGCCGGGATTATCAAGTACTAGGAGAGGACCTATGAGCGCAGGACTGAAATTCAAACCGAAGATTTTAGGGTTTGTGTGCCACTGGTGAGCATACGGCGCAGCCGACTTAGCTGGAGTTTCCAGAAGTCAATATACAACTGAAATGAGGCTCATCCGTGTCATGTGTTCCGGTCGAGTCGATCTGGCACATGTATTCCGGGCTTTCTCAAAGGGAGCGGATGGTGTGTTTATGGGCGCATGCCACTTGAACGAGTGCAACTATATCACTCATGGAAATTACCATGCCTTGACCATGGTGAACTTGGCCAAGAAATTGCTGGAACACGTAGGGTTAAACCCGGAGAGATTGAAGATCGAATTTATGTCCGGCGCTGAAGCCAACGTTTTTGTCGAAGGAGTTAATGGTTTTGTCAAGAAGATCCGGGAGCTAGGACCGCTTGGACGAGGGGAAGGCCTGGACGAAAAGGAATTGAAGTTCAAGCTGGAAGCGGTCACTCAGCTTATCCCTTACGTCAGACTGGTGGAAAGGGAGAGGCTGAGGCTGCCTGCTATGCCGGAAGAAGAATACGGTAAATTCTTCGCCGGTGATGAGCTGAAGCGGCTATTTAGTGAAACCATTGCGGACAAACTGGTCATAAGCCAAATTATGTTACTCCTGAGGGAAAAACCCCTTCCAACGGCAGAAATGGCAAAGAAGTTAGGCCTGACCCCGTCTGAGGTGTCCAGGCACCTGAACACCTCATCGCGGCAAGGATTAGTTCGATACGATCAAGACCGGAAGTGTTTTGCTCTCGCCTGAAGTGAAAAGGCAGGCGATGGATCGGAAGAAAGAAGAAAATCAGGATAGTGGCTATGGACAAAGACAGAATCGATCAGATTGTTGATAAGCATCACAGCGAACCCAGTGCGCTTATCCAGATATTACTGGAGATTCAAGCCGAAAATCATTGGCTTCCCAAGGAAGCCCTGGAGCGGGTCAGCGAAAGACTGCAGGTCCCCATGACCAGGGTACAGCATATCGCTACCTTCTACAAAGCCTTTAGTTTGGTTCCCAAGGGACGCCATGAGATTCACATTTGTGTCGGAACGGCCTGCCATGTTCGGGGTGCGTCGCGTGTGCTCGACACGGTGGAAGGCCTGACGGGAATTAAACCGGGTGAAACAGACCTGGATCTGAAGTTCAGCCTGGAGACCGTTAACTGTCTCGGCTGCTGTGCTCTGGGACCGGTGGTGGAGATCGATGGAAAGGCTCACGGTAAGATGGCGCCGGGACAGACCGCAGAAGTGTTAAAAAGCTATGAGTAAGGGAAGATTATGCCAAGGATAAGCTCCGCTGATGAGTTGGCGAAAGTCAGCCAGGAAATGATAGCTCGGAGGGACCCGAACAAGCCCCGTATTTCAATATGCGCCGGCGCTGGTTGTGTGGCCTCCGGAGCGAATGAAGTCATCGCAGCCTTTAAGGCTGAGATCGAAAAACAAGGTCTAACGACCGAGGTAGATACGAAAGGGACCGGCTGCCCTGGATTTTGTGAGCGAGGGCCTATTTTAGTAATTTATCCTGAGGAGATATGTTACGTCCAGGTGAAGCCTGAAGATGTTCCTGAGATCGTTTCTCAGACAATAAAGGAGAAGAAAGTTGTTGATCGTCTGCTCTATGCTGATCCAGCCACGGGCGAAAAAGCAACTCATGAATCCGATATTCCTTTCTACAAGAATCAGGAACGAATCATACTCAGCAGTAACATTAAAATTGATCCCAAGAACATCGACGACTACCTGGCGCTTGGTGGATATTCCGCGTTAGCCAAGGCGCTCTTCCAGATGACCTCCGAGCAGGTGTTGGACGAAGTCAAGAAATCCAATATACGAGGAAGGGGAGGCGGAGGCTTTCCCGCGGGGAGAAAGTGGGAAGGATCCCGTAATGCCCCGGAGCCGATAAAGTATGTGATTGTCAATGCCGATGAGGGTGATCCGGGGGCGTTTATGGATAGAGCCCTTCTTGAGGGAAACCCACACTCAATCCTCGAGGGGCTGACCATTGGCGCCTATGCGGTCGGATCGCACGAGGGATACATTTACGTCAGACAGGAATATCCGTTGGCAGTGGAAAATGTGACCATTGCCATCAAGCAGGCCGAGGAGTATGGATTCCTCGGGAAAGATATTCTTGGCTCGGGCTTTGATTTCGTTGTGAAAGTTCACCAAGGGGCCGGCGCCTTCGTCTGTGGCGAATCGACTGCTCTGATGACGGCATTGGAAGGCAGGGCAGGAGAGCCCAGACCCAAGTATATCCGCTCCAACGTCGTAGGCCTCTGGGGCAGACCCAGCGTGCTGAACAATGTCGAGACATGGGCCAATATACCGCTCATCATCAATAGAGGAGCGGATTGGTTTACTCAATATGGAACTGAAACGAGCAAGGGCACGAAGATTTTCTCCCTGGTCGGGAAGATAAACAATACCGGCCTTGTGGAAGTGCCCATGGGAATCACCCTGAAAGATATTATCTACAAAATAGGCGGCGGAATCCCTGGCGGCAAGAAGTTTAAAGCAGTGCAGACCGGAGGACCCTCCGGAGGGTGTATCCCCGAGGAACTGTTGGATTTGGAAGTTGGTTTTGATGAGCTCTCCAAGGTTGGCTCAATGATGGGCTCCGGCGGCATGATTGTAATGGATGAAGATACCTGCATGGTCGATGTCGCGAGGTATTTCCTCAACTTCCTCACGGATGAATCGTGCGGCAAATGCGTTCCCTGCCGTGAGGGCATCAGACAGATGCTGAAGCTTCTAACAAATATAACCCAAGGAAAAGGCCGAGAGGGTGACATAGAACTTTTGGAAGAGCTATCGGAGACAGCCAAAGAAGCAGCCCTTTGCGCTTTAGGCAAGAGTGCCCCCAACCCGTTTTTGAGCACACTGCATTACTTTAGAGATGAGTATGAGGCGCACGTCAAGGAGAAGCGATGCCCGGCTCTCTCCTGCAAGGAACTGATCGCTTATCATATTGACCCTGAGAAATGCAACGCCTGTACGACTTGTGCCAAGAAATGCCCTTCAGAGGCAATTATAGGTGGAAAGAACCTGATCCATATCGTTGACCAGGAGAAGTGCACAAAGTGCGGGACCTGCTTCGAGGTTTGTCCTTCTCGTTTTCGTGCGGTGACGAAGATTTCCGGCGAGCCTGTTCCGCCTCCTATTCCTGAAGAAGCCAGAAAGATAGTCAGGAAGAGTAAACAAAAATGAGTGAAATCGTCTTACAGATTGATGGAAAAGAAGTGAAAGCGGCGAAAGGGATGACTGTCCTGGAGGCGGCACAAAGTGCGGGAATATCGATCCCCACACTTTGCTACCACGAGAAATTAGAACCGTTCGGGGCTTGCCGGCTTTGCATAGTAGAAGTAGAAAGCCGCGGCTGGACAAGACTGGTTGTTTCCTGCGTCTACCCTGTGGAGAAAGATATAATCGTAAGGACCAGATCTGAGCAGGTAGATAGAATTCGCAAAATGATCTTGGAGCTCCAAATGGCTCATGCTCCCGATTCCTTCATATTGCAGGATCTGGCTAAAGAGTATGGAGCAGACAGAAACCGTTTTGAAAAAGAGCCCTCTTTTTGCATCCATTGCGGTCTATGCGTAAGATACTGCGCTGAGGTCAAGAAGAAGAACGCAATCGGATTTGTCGACAGAGGAATCAGAAAAGAGATCAGCTTTGTCCCGGAGCTAGCTTCCAAGGAGTGCTGGAACTGCAAAGAATGTTTTGAGCTTTGCCCTACAGAAGCGCTCCAGGCCGCTTACGTCTTGACCGAGGCGCTCACATCTCCCGCACTCTCCTTTAAACGCGAGGCGGCGAAATAAGCGGCGGCTGATACTCTTACACCATTTCGCGTTCAAAATCCCCCCCATTCCCCTTTAATAAGGGGGGGATAGAGGGGATTTTCTTCTAGAAGTGAAAGCGAATAGGTTTCGGAAGGCGGTATAAGCTTTCTTCCGTCCACAAGAGTCTCCACCGGGGTCCGCCCTGGAAGCTTTTCCTTGGCACCGACCGGAAAATTCCCCGTGGTTTGGCTCAACCCTCGGCATCATTAGGCTTGACCAATGCCTGTCACGCCGGAGGTTCTGAATTCGAGTTTCGTCGCTCCTGCCACTTAACCGCATGAAATCACAGGGAAGCTGGGAAGGTTGCTGCTTCCCTGTTCTTGCAGAATCTGTCACCTCATTTTATTCGCAGATCGCAAACCAAATTAGGTATGGTGTCCCTCGAATTCGTCAGGCTGACCAGAGGCAATAGGGGATTTTCACTATTTTCTTAGCCGTATCTCCTTGGAAATCCTTTTTTCTTCGCCAATCCTTTCAAGATAGCGAAATACGTCTTCAATGAGAATAACGCAGAAAAAAACAACGGATAGAATAATCCCGATAAGCACCCACCCCTGGGACAAGTAATCAAGATATTCTTTGGTCTTATAAGGGTAAGATGGATCGGGAAAATTCTTTGGTTCTTTCAGCGAAAGAATTAGAGATAATCCAACGCATATTATGAGCGGTATCAGACTGGCCAAATATTTCCTTTTCTTGGCTGCCATATCAACTTAACCTAACGGTCGGCATTAGATGCTGTGGTATGGTTACGTTCTCTAGACTCGACGGTCCGATCCATCTTAACCGAATTCTGAGTAGGACTTATCGTTTCGACCACAAAGGGACAGCGTCGTCCTTTTGGTGGAAAGGGCCGTCTGCTTCCTTTGACGAACATAACTCCCCATCCTCCCGTCGCGCAAACACTATTTTAGTGAATCGGCACTTGGGGGATGATGACTCAAGTTCTGGGGACAGCATACTTAATTCTATGGATCGGAGGAACTGCTCAACGCATTAGCAGTGCATTAATACTGCGAGCGGAGAACCTTGGAGCGTGTGCCGGCTTGATCCATCGGACAACACCCCAATAAGAAACGCCCTTTTTGCGATGACGGCTACTACGGATGCGCTCAAAGGACCACGATAGCGTAGCTTGTCAAAGCTATTGCCTGAGATTCAATCCCACGGTATAGTCAAACAGGTAGGCAGTTTTGCAGCAGGTTTGGTAAATCTCCTGTTATTTCAATCATGAAGTCTGCTGTTTTCAGGAAAAATGTCATGGTCGGATCAGCCGTTGCGCGAATTTTTCGTTTTGTGAATTCGCTTGAAGCATATCTTGATCCTTCCCGATCGGCCACCAACGAACCGACCAACAGTGCCGCTCGCCTGTTCGTCCGCATTATCAGACGGATCCTCCGTCTGGGGAGAAATGTGCTTAAGTATCTCGCGGGACGTAAAGTCACGACCATGATAAGGCTTTCCGTGCACCGCGATGTCGCCATCCACTTACCGCCAAGAGTCGAGATCCGTCCGTCCGCAAGAGGACTCAATATCGTAGGATCTTTCAATGCGGAATCAGGCCTGGGCGAATGGACTCGGTCTTCAATACGAGCGGCCCGCAGTGCAATGATCGGAATCAACCTGATCCAATGCAACGTGCGGGAGTTTGCCAGAACGAATGATAACATTGGCTTGGAAAGCGAGAGTGATTCCCTGTTTGACGTCAGCCTCTTTCACTTTAACCCGCTTCAGATTTACGCTAATATCGACGAACTCGCCCCGCACTTCGACAGCGGCTACAACATTGGGTGCTGGATTTGGGAGGTCACTGAAATTCCTGCGGAATGGAAGCCGCTTTTCGACTCGTTCAACGAGATTTGGACGCCGACCGAGTTTTGCTGTCAGGCAATCCAAAGCACGACCAGCATTCCAGTCACACGGATTCCCATAAGCGTCGCGCCGGAAGTTCCCTCAGGATATGATCGCAAGAGACTGGGGCTACCTGAAACTGGATTCATTTTCGTCACTGTAGCTGATTTCTATAGCTGCGCGGAACGGAAAAACCCTCTAGGCGTGCTGGAAGCATATAAGATGGCTTTTGGTTCGCGTTCGGACGTGTATCTTGTGGTTAAGATAAGCAATGCGTCTCATAGGCCTGATATAATGAAAATAATTCAGGAGCACCTTGATCGTGACGACTCTATAATTCCATTTTTGGACTATCTTGACCGACCAGTGCTGAATGCGCTGATTGCTTCCTGCAATTGCCTCGTCTCGCTCCACCGTGCGGAGGGCTTCGGGCTTCCTATAGCGGAAGCCATGTTCATGGGAAAACCCGTTATTGCAACAGGATGGTCGGGCAATATGGATTTCATGAACGAGCACAATTCACTGCCGGTGAATTATCAAGTTGTTGAGATTTGTGAGGATAATCCTGATATTCCATACAAGAATGGCTGGCACTGGGCGGAGCCGGACCTGACTCATGCTTCTGAACTAATGAGGCTTGTCGTGAATTCTCCGGATCTGACAGATCGTATCGGCGGTCAGGCCATGAACGACATTCGGGACCAATTGTCGCCCGAAGCGGTCGGCGCCCTTATGAAGCGTCGCTTGGCCGAACTCAGACAAATTTAGGCTGATTCCACGTGCTGCCGTACCACGTCGTACACCAGTTACTGTCGGGCGGTCAGTCACGCTTGGATTTGCATGCTAGGAGTTTTTCAGTTATCTCCACCAGTTGGGGCCTCGTCAGACCCAGACCTGAAGGAAGATATAATCCTCGCTTCCATAGCTCCACAGAAATCGGTGAAGAGACTGACATATCAGGAAATCTCGGGTCCGAACCTTGGTATACGGGCTGCATCGACATGGGGCAGAAGAAAGAGCGTGTTTCGATGCCCTGGTTCCGAAGCATCATCATGAGATTGTCCTTGGTGACGCCAAAGCTGTCTCTGACGAGCACACCGTACATCCAATAAACGTTTTTGGCCCAAGGCTCCTCGACCGGGAGAGTCAGATCACTCTGATTTGCCAGAAGCTCGTTATAAGTTTGGCCAATCCATCTTTTGCGTTCCACCTTTTCTTCCACCATCTCGGTTTGGGCCAAGCCGATAGCAGCCTGCATATTAGTGAGTCGGTAGTTGAAGCCCATAGTCGCATGAACAAATCGGGGTTCGATGAACGCCTGATTTCGTATCAGGCGCATCCTACGAGCGAGTTCCTCGTCCCGGCACACCACCATGCCACCTTCTCCAGTAGTCAGGATCTTGTTCCCATAAAAACTGAAGCATGCGGCGTCTCCAAGACTGCCCACCTTGCGACTGTTGACTTCGGCCCCGTGTGCCTCGGCGCAGTCCTCGATTATGTACAGACCTCTCCGCTTCGCGATTTGCTGAATGGCGTTCATGTCGCACGGGTGTCCATACATGTGGACTGCCATGATGGCCTTGGTCCTAGGTGTTATAGCAGCTTCTATGAGTTCAGGATCTATGCACCAGGTCCTCGCGTCCACATCCACAAGTACTGGCTTTGCTCCGGCCAGAATGACCATGTTCGCTGAAACGACGAGCGTGAAATCAGGGATGATAACCTCGTCTCCAGGTCCGATCCCCATTGCGACGAGCGCCAAGTGAATCGCGGTTGTGCCGCTACTGCATGCCACTCCGTAGGGCACGCCGCAATAGCTACTAAAGGCTTCTTCAAACATGGAAATGTACTTGCCCGAAGAGGAAATCCAATTGGTCCGCAGGCAATCGTTTACATATTCAATCTCTTTTCCATTCATTACCGGTTCGCAAACAGGGATCATTCGAACTCTCCAGTCGCGGATATGCAGGCCACTTTTTCCTATTCAAGGCTACTGATTATCACGTATCCAACTGCTGCGCAAGGCCGCCATTGATCGAGCCAAATCTGCCCGTAGAAACACCCGTGGTTTTCGAGATTTTAAACTGAAGGGCTTAGGGACTCTGCCTGAGTTTGCAGCGGATAAGCATATGCCAGCCCAAAGCTTTCTCAAGAGCTCGAAACATGTTTGCAGGCATCGTCTTGAACCATGGTTGAAGCTCGTATTCGTATTTCACGTACTTTTCGATAACGTACGGAAAAATGTGATCCTGTTTCAAATCAAGAATTTCATAGTCCCTCAGCAGATCTCGGGCCTCGCTGTCCGTGTACGTGAAAGCGATCGGGCATCCCGATTGCGCTTCAGGTTGATCCAAGCCCGACTCAATCATTATGTTTTTCCAGGAGTTCTTGGCATAGATCATCAAACGAAATTCCGACTGCCGCCCCATGTATTTTTTTACTTCTGATACGATCCGTTCCGGATGGGGTGAGTGGTGGATAACCCCGAAAGAGTAGACCAGATCGTATTCCTCTACTGGCACGACCAAAGACAGGTCCTCAGCGCTTCCGCAATACAAGTTTCCCTTCAGCCCGTAAACGTCAAAACGCTTCGCGGTTAAATTGAGGCTTTCGTCAGACAATTCGATCCCGCTATAGTGTGCGCCCGCGCGTGCAAAGCGTATCGCTGCGGTCCCTATTCCGCACCCTATCTCAAGCACATTCTTTCCTCGCCATGCCTCAAACTCGGAAAATTCAAGAATGTGGGGTTCCACCATGAATTTTCGGGCTTCGACTTCGTCAAAGTATTCCAGAGTTCCTATAGGAGCGCGTGAATGCCGGACATTGCACGGCCGACTGTTCCAAAACTTCTTCACGTCCTCAATGCAAGCGCTCGCGGACTGTGCTGCATCTTCGGGCACGTCCAAAGCCTCCTTTCCATGACAACCTCTATCGATTGGGCAGTTCTCCGAATTCTGGAGATACCCGAGACAATCTCTCCTTATATTCAGCTCCGAAGCGCCGGTTCACCGGACTCATGTGGGAGGTTTGTTGCGTAAGAGTCTCAAGAGATACCTGTGGAGACTTCACGCCGGATGTCCGGAATGGGCCGAGATCAATCCAGGTCTCACGATTTTCACGATTCTTGTTGCCTTCATTCTCCACTCTCCCAGAGTCGCCGGAGATGATCGCTCCATTTATTGTCATCCAGGCATCTGCCCACGGGCACGTATTCAATTTGCGGATGTGTTGCTATTTCTGGGCTCAGACACCGCCAGAAATCCACCACCTGCACGCGTTTCTTGTTCCCCAGCACATCTGCTGAGGTGAGCGCCTTGAACTGATCGTCCTGGGTCGTGACAAGCACCACATCCGCGTCTTGGAGACATTCGTGGAGCGAATCAGTTACAAGAGCGTGGTACTTCAGCACCGTTGCCGCTGAAGGCACAGCCAAAGGATCGTAACCGATCACGCGGTAGCCGGCGTCCGAAAGGGCTTGGCACAAATAGACCCCCGGTGACTCTTCGATTATGTGTGACAGAGGTTTGTAGGACAGCCCGAGGACGGCTACTGTGGCCCCCTTCTTCATGATCGGCTTGAGTTTTTCCACATATCGTCCGGAGAGACTGCGGTTAAAACTATGGTTGCATTCGAGCAGTTCGCATGAGGCCCCGGCATACCGGGCAAAGTAACTGAGTGCGACGTTGTCACGCGGGAAACACGGGCCGGCAAAACCAAGGCCGCCGCTCAGGTATTTCCTTCCGATGCGCGAGTCCGTTCCAATAGCGTCGGTTACCACATCCACGTCACCACCTGGGACACGCTCGCACAGGTCGGCAAGAATGTTCGCATAGGAGATCTTCATCGTCACATAACTGTTTAGTGCAATCTTGGCTATCTCGGCATTCTCGATACTCATTCTTCGGCAGATCGGGTTAGGCTTCGTGCAGACCTGATGGTCAACGGCTTCAAGAATATCCCCGGAACGTTTGTCAAATTCGCCTATTAGGTAGAAGTCGGGATTGAGAAAATCACGAATCACCGTGCCCAGTGCAATAAACTCGGGGCTGTAGCATAGGCCGAAATCAGGGCCGCACTTCTTGCCGGATTCCCGCTCCAAAATGGGAAGCAATCCATACCGTGTGGAGCCAGGTAGGACCGTACTCGTAAGGACGACAACGTGGTAGCTGTTCTTTTCCCTGAGCGCCTGACCAATTGCTTTGAACGCAAAAGAGGCGTACTGGAGGGAAAAGGAGCCCCTATCATCGCTCGGCGTGGGAACGATCACAAAACTGACGTCGGATTCAAGCACTGCATCCGAGTGGCTTCTAGTGGCACGAATTCGCTCTCGATTGGCCTGTATAGTTTCCTCAAGGTTCGTTTCCTGCACCGGCTCATGACCGGCGTTAACCGCCTCAACTGCCTTTTCGGATACATCAACGCCGATCACGTTGAAGCCGCGACTGGCCATACCGGCAGCCATGCTGGCGCCCAGCTTTCCCAGCCCAATGATAGACACATCAGTAGTTCTAGACATATGACTCATCCCTTTCGGTTCCGGCTTCGTCTCATGGCCGTTTCGGGATCCTGCACGTTTAAAAAAGAGAAGTCTTCAAAAGCATTTGTTCAAGACTTCGCGTCAACGTGTTGCCTCGATCTGGCTGCTGATCCATTGATATGTGGCCCTGAGTCCTGCCTCCAAAGGTTGAGAAGGCTTCCAACCAAGTTTTTGTTCAATCAGCGCATTGTGGGAATTACGTCCGCGCACACCCAATGGGCCGGGGATGTGTCTCTTCACGAGGTCCTTGCCGGCTATTCTCATTATCATTGCTGCGAGTTCATTTATCGTGACCATCTCATCTGAACCTATATTTACCGGCCCCGTCCAGTCTGATCGAGTGAGTCGCAATATTCCTTCGAGACACTCGTCGATGTAGAGAAACGATCGGGTTTGCTCCCCGTCACCCCAAATCTCTATTTCAGCGCTCGGTGTCGCCTCGGCCACCTTTCTGCACAGTGCCGCCGGCGCCTTTTCTCGGCCTCCACACCAGGTCCCTTCCGGCCCGAATATGTTGTGGAACCGTGCTATGCGGACCTGCATCCCTTTATTCCTATGAAATGACAAGTATAGTCTCTCGCTGAACAACTTTTCCCAGCCGTATTCGCTGTCAGGATCCGCCGGATAAGCACTATCCTCTGCGCAGTTTGGGTTGTCCGGATCAAGTTGGTTGTAGTTCGGATATATGCACGCAGACGAGGAGTAAAAAATCCGCTTCACATTTCTTTTGTGGCAGGCGTCAAGCATGTTGAGGTTGATCATTCCAGAGTTGTGCATGATATCCGCGTCGTTTTCACCTGTGAAAACAAACCCTGCGCCCCCCATGTCTGCAGCAAGCTGGAAAACTTCATCGAATCGGGTGTCGACTACATGTCTGCACAGATAGGGATCACGCAGGTCGCCGATGACGAAATCATCAGCTTCAGTCCCTGCGAACTCAGGATACTTTAGATCCACCCCGCGCACCCACAGTCTTTCTGCTTTTAGTCTTTTCACAAGATGAGAACCTATGAATCCACCGGCACCACACACCAACGCTCTTTTCAAACCATTCCTCCTTTGCCAACCATTTTCGTTCTTAAGCTGGTGACTTTCGATGTATTCTTCGCATCGAGTTCACAACCAAGCGAGCCGGTCGAGCCCACCACGATCGCGGATGTCGGGCAAGGACCGACGACACGTGACTCCTGATTCTTCTCCAGACAGGGTGCGCATTCATCCACCACCAGAAAATATGCTCTGGAATCCGTCTACCAAGATATTCAAGTTCAGGATCACTGGAGAAGCATACGAATGCGTCGTTGGTATACACCGGCCTCATTTCCTGCTTGATCCGCTTGACCAACCAGGGTTTTAGATTGGCCAAGTCGCTCTTGAAAATGATTGCGAATCTTATGTTGTCGTCCCATTCGGAGATATCCTCGTAAGGGTAACAAGGCTGCTTCAACGGAAGGTCCCGGTACTTATATAGGTCGGGAACAAGACCCGCGACATCCGCTCGAAAGTGCTTTTTCGCAAACTGCAGTGCATCTTCAAATGTCCAACCGGTCCAGGCAAAATTGTTTTTTTGCCTGGATATGAATTTGGCGTCCAATTTCGGCTTAATGAAACCGTGCCGGATGTGGGAGCAATAAGGGGTGAGAGTATGGTCGATACAGAGAGAGGTCAGGCCCTCGAACCACGAGTTCACCGCACCTATAAGAACGAATTTCCTCGGAGGATATTCGTTTATCCGATTGCTTTCTCGTATGGCACAAGAGACAAAAGAATCACGCAGTTTCTCAGTCCATGCTTTCGCCCGTCCACGACCCACGCATTCAGCCTGAGAGTTCCTGTTCAAGTCTTTTCGAAAATGGTCTATGCCCGAATCAAATACCAAAATGTCGCCGTCCTCTGAGCATTCCTCCTGGGTCACCAGGGCACATAAGGCCGGCAAGTTTTGATCGGAGCCCTCTTCGGGAATCAGCAGATCCTCCTGAACAAGTATCTTGCCGCCGAATCCCCACATACTGAGAAAATCGGCCAATAGTCGTAGTAACCGCAAATTGGCTCCATAGTATGCAATGTTCCAGGTGGCAGGCGTCGTAGTCAAATAGTTGATCAAGTGCGGAAGAAGGTGCTCAGTGTCGTAATCAAGACTATCGTAGGAAGCGAGAGTGTAGCAACTTGCCAAATACGGATCGGACATCCCGGGCAAAACGTCTTCAAGGATCTGCCACAATGAGCGATTGTGGTTTGAGGCCAGGGAGATTTCCTCTATTTCTGTATTCGCCAGGCCCCATAGGTCTTGTCCCTGTGCCGCGGGCTCCGTCACTCGCTCGACGAAGAACTGCGTATCATTCATGGTTCGAACAGAATTCGTGTGCAGAAAAGTGGCCGTCCGAGTATGGCAGCAGTGGTAACCGAGGACACGGTCAAGGAGTGAATTAGTTTCACCAAACAGGAGATGCATCCGAATGCAGATGTTTGAATCCACGTGCCAACCCAGGACCATTCTCTCATCGAAGCCATTGATTGAAAAAAGCTGCTCACGCGGCATGAGCTGGAAGTCTCCGGGACCATCGAAGATGTTGGTATTGCGCGAATACACCACTTCGTTCAGGTGCAGGCGCTGTCCCCAACGGGCCAGCATGCTCAAGTTGCGAGAGGGTTCTGACCTCTCCATGGACTCCCATAGACTTTCGGGTAGGTCGATCCTGCACGTGCCATAATAGCCGGCAGGTAGATCCCCGGCTACCTCTGAGAGGGAATTCCACGGAGGCCGTGTAATGAAAACCATATCCGGATTGGTAGAGAGAATCCATTTGTTCGCCTTATTGGAACGACGAAGGCCGACATTTCTGGAAAGGGGCTCATTTACAAGAAGCGGGGACGATTTTGAGTTTTTGGCGAAAACCTCAGGCCGTAGCCTAAGGACTCGTAAAACCGATCTCGTTTTCGGTATCAGCGTATCAGCGATCGCTTCAGGGAAGGTCGGCATGTCGTTTGGAGTATTGCAGTCTACGAATATGATTTCATCGTCTGTATCCGTCAACATCTCTGAAATACAATTGAGGCTAATGGAAGCCCGCTTGTGAAGATTATATCCGTAGCAGTCGTTTCTGCCGTACATGATGATAGAAATCATCCGGTTCTTACCTCCATCTTCTCGGCTCTCATCGAGTGGGACCGTCCAGCAAGGCTTTTGGACACTGGAGCCTTCCATCGATGACCCAATCTGCAGGCGGAGTAATGACTCCGAGGCTCTGTGATCCCCCGACCACGTGAAGAGCCGTACTGGGCGAGTCCGCCCACTTGAGGACCCCGTCGTCCAAGATATTGACCCTGAACCGAACGTTGTACAACCCCGAACGGAGCCACAGGTTGCGTACTACAACCCGCACAGTGTGCATGCCCACCAAAAAACCTGGATCCGGTCCTGGGAAATCTTGCCTGAGGTCCACGAGGACTCGGCCCGACGAATCCTCTATCATCAAGTTGACGTAAGATCCAGGACAGTCACGTTCTACGGAAAAATCCATCTCAGCAGCGAAGTCGGAGTCACTGCCGATAGTCCCGCCCTCTGCGGAACCTGAAAGCAGCCTCAGTCCGGTGATCTCGACTCCTTGGAGAACATGTTCCTTAGGTTCAGGATCGATCAGCAAGCTGTCCTCGTATTGCTGCAAGACCGTTTCAACCTGACCTGCGCAAATGATTTCACCCTTGTCCAAGAGTAGGGCCGAATTACAGAGTCTTTCCACAGCGTTCATGTCATGCGTGACAAGAACCACGGTCACACCCGCCTTCGCGATGGCTTCCGTCTTACGGAAACTCCTCTTGTGAAACTCCGCATCCCCTACGGCGAGCACTTCGTCAAGGAGAAGGATCTCCGGCTCGAAATGCGCCGCTACCGCAAATGCAAGCCTAACCTGCATGCCGCTGGAATAGCGCTTGATGGGCATGTCCAGGAAGTCTTCCATTCCGGAAAATGCCACGATCTCATCAAATTTTCTGTCAATCTCGGTCTTGGCCATGCCCAGAATGATGCCGCTGAGATAAATATTCTCTCGCCCGGTAAGTTCCGGATGAAATCCGGTCCCAACTTCGAGCAAACTTCCTACGGAGCCGTGCAATTCCGCTCTTCCCGAAGACGGTTTAGTGATTCTGGCAAGGATCTTCAAGAGGGTGCTTTTTCCGGACCCGTTGGGCCCGATTACGCCGAGTACTTGCCCTTTCTCAACCGCAAACGAAACCTCCCTCAGCGCCCAGAAAAAACGTTGGTCCTGCCCGGGCTCTTTACCAATGCGCCTCCATGCACCGCGAAGCCGCTCAGGAAACCGTGCAAGGGCTTCTCTCATGGTGGCGTGGGTGTCCTTCTTCTTGTCCCTGAAGTAGAGTTTGCCCAGATTTTCGGCCGAAATAGCCGGTTTTCCCATTACAAGCCTCTTGTTAACAACAGTGGCTGGACCATTGTGTAAAATTTCCGCTGAATCCTCGATTACACGAAATCTGCAAAGTATTCCTCGGTCTTTCGAAAATGGATCAATCCTACCAGCATCGCCGCCAGTGCTATGATTATGCCGCCAGGTAAGATGTTCAAGAGATTTGTAGAATTCCCGCACAATGCCCAGCGGAGACCCTCGATGGCGCCAACCAGGGGATTGAGCCCGTAGAGAAATTTCCATCTGTCTGGAACCAAACTGTACGGGTAAATGACGGGACTTGCGAACATCCAAACCTGTATCGTGATGCTAATGATGTTTTGAAAATCTCGATATTTAACCACGAGAGGAGACACGAGGAGACTCGTGCCCAGCGCAGACATGATTGCTATGGAAAACACCACCGGTAACACGAGCAGTCTAAGAGACGGCCCGTACCCGTAGTAAATTGACATGACCACCAAGAGCCCGAACGAGATGAAGAGGTCCAGGAGTGTGGAGACTATCGGAGCGGCAGGTATGAACAGCCGCGGAAGGTAGACTTTGGTCAGGAGATGGGAGTACCCGACAAGGCTCTCACTGGACATGATCACAGCGGTCGAGAAATAACCCCAGATCACCAGCCCCGAATAATAGAACAGCGGATAAGGAATACCGTCTGAAGGAAACTTGACCACATATCCCAGAAAGATTGTGAATACCAGCATAGTGATCAGCGGCCGCAGTACCGCCCAAGCCGCTCCCAGCAAGGTCTGCTTGTATCTTACTAAAATGTCTCGCCAGACCAGGAAATAGAAGATATCCTTACAACGGAACCACTCTTGCACGTCAATTCCTAAGCTGGGCTGAGAGGCATCCACAATTATGAGGGGCTTATCTTCATCCTTCCCTTGCTCGGGAGACTGAACCGTCGCAGGTATATTTGGAGCGCCGAAGAATGACATGTCCTACGTGATACCTTCTTGCCGGCCGGTCGGCCTGCAGATAAGTCGGTAATCAGACAACATCAGGACATCAGCCTTTGAAGATCTGCATCCACCATCATTCGCACAAGGTCTTCGAACGTCATGCGAGGTCGCCAGCCAAGCAGATTCTTAGCCAAAGCGGGGTCCCCACATAATGGTATGGGCTCAATAGGCCGGTTGAAATCCGCGGATTGCGTCACGTGGTTTCTCCAGTCCAACTCCAGATAAGAAAAGGCTATGTCCAGCCAGTTCTCCACACTGTGAATGGTCCCGGAAGCCAAAACATAATCCCGCGGCTCCTCGGCCTGCAACGAGAGCCACATAGCTTCGACGATGTCGCCGGCATAACTCCAATCTCTGACGGACCGAATATCCCCCAGCTCCAGATGGTTTGTCAGCCCCTTCTTTATGGAGCTAGCCGCCGTGGTGATTTTTCGAGTAACGTATTCAATTCTCCTCCAAGGAGATTCGTGATTGTACAAGATCCCTGTGCACGCGAACAAGCCGCGATGAGACCGAAACCATCGTACCATGTTGGCAGCGAAAACCTTGGCAATTCCATACGGATTGTCCGGACAGAATGGTGTCTGTTCATTCTGAGGTGTGGCCAGCGGATTGTGCCCAAACATTTCGCTGCTGCCGGCCTGAAAAAAGCGCGATTTTGGACATTCCTCAACCAATATTTCGAGTAGCGAGCTTACCGCGACGCCGTTTACTTCGACCGCCTTGGACACGGCCTCCGAGCAATAGGGGATGAAACTGATTCCGGCAAAATTGAAAATATAGTTGGGCTGGACCTTCCTGAAGAGCCCCCTGAGCAAGTCCCGATCGGAAATACTCCCCTCGACCAACTCGACTTCTAGGGGAAGAAGCGGGACTGTCTCCGAATCCATGTCGGAGGAGGTCAACAATCCTAAAGTTCGAACCCCTTTTCCGGCCAGCAAGTTGCTCATGAAATAGCCATCCTGGCCTCCTATTCCAAGTATTATAGCTTGATCGGTCAAATAACCTCCAGCCCGCCCGCAAATTACGATACGAGCTCAAAGGTAATATGCTACGCTAGCCGTATCTTGGTCGTTTTTGAGATGGATAGAAGCAATAGATCGCGTTTTCATCAGGAGTTAACTATACTTCAACCACTTTCCTGAGTCAACCTCGCTACCCTCATAAGGTTTCATAGGAATTTAAGCTAAGAAACGGAGGTCAGTTGAATTTCAGTGATGTTTGTAGGCTCGTGTTCTGAAACTCAAGCCCGTCAAAAAGCACTTACATTGTGCGGCCGTTATCGGCATATATAGACTGTGGGGCTCCAAATTTGAGTGTGTTATCTCCGCTTTGAAAATAAATAGGTTGGTATATTAATGTATCACATTGATCTTTTTTATAAAATTAACGTCAAGGATCTCTGACCGTTCAGAGAAACCAGCGGGCGCTGGCCGGCAACCGGTGACTTGGCCCTAATCTTTAGGATAATCGGAGTGTTCGGGATAGGATCTCCAGTATGGCGTCAAGTGGTTGTCGGACCTCCGGCAGCCTTGACGATTTCCTGCCCGAGTGTTAATCAGTGATTTCAAAATCTCGATTCATGAAAACATCTTTGCGCATAGGCTTTAACATGTGGACTCACAGCACCACCGCGGGAGGTGGAATGGTCTATTATGCGCTGAGCCTACTGCGTGAATTTTGTCGTGCCCTTCCTGAGAACTTGGTCCTTTTTTACGGGACGCACGGAAAAGATCTTGTTTCAACGGTGAAAGAAATTGGCCGCGTCCGGCAGATCGAACTCAAAAGTCCCGGGGAAATTTACGATAATCGTTTACTGTTTGACGTACTGTTCTCGCCCAATCCCTGGGGCGGGGTAAACATGTTGGACTACCCCACTGTCCACGTGATTCCTGACATTCAGGAGCAATATTACCCAGGTTTTTTTTCACATGATGAATTTGAACTCAGAAGTACCATTTTTCAGCATTCTGCCAAAGCGTCTACCATCCTCATCACGATCTCCAATTTTTCGAAGAAAACCATAGTAGAAAAGTTCGGAGTACCCGAGGAACAAATCCGAGTAACATACCTTGCAGCCCATCCGATTTTCTCTGACGCCTCCCATTTGGGAACCAAGCCGGCCCAACTACCTGATGGGATAGGCAGATATTTGTTCTATCCAGCTAACTCATGGAGACACAAGAATCATACGAAGCTCTTGGAGGGTCTTCTTGAGCTTCGGCAAAATTACGACATGGAGATTCCCTGTGTTTTTACTGGGCATATGTTGAACGGGCAATCCAACCACGTTGACATAACACGGGAAATACGCAACAGGGGCTTGGAAAAGCAGGTCTATCACATTGGGACAGTGAGTCTCACGGAATTGAAGTACCTGTATGCACATGCCGCGGCGCTCATTTGCCCCAGTCTTTTTGAAGGCTTTGGTCTTCCACTAGTGGAAGCCATGGGCTGCGGGTGCCCCATCGTTGCTGCAAACACCACCAGCATCCCGGAAATAGCCGGGAACGCGGGTCTATATTTTGACCCCAATGACTCCGCGGACATAGCGAATAGGATCTATCACTTCGTAAATCATCCGGATGAGGCTGAGGAGCGAGTCATCATCGGAAAGGCCTTATCAAGAAATTTCAGCGATGCCAGATGTGCGCGAGAGACCCTTAAAATATTGGAAAATGCGGAGCGCGTAGCAGGGATCAGAAGCTTGAAAGCACGGTCCGCCGGCGCTCGGCGCACCGTAGGGGTAGTGCTAAGCATCCTTCTGGTGTTCCAGGGACCGCCGAAAAAAGAAATAATCCGCGAGATCGAAGATCTGTTCAAAGAATTCCACGATTCGATCCAATTTATTGTTATAGCTCATGAACACGTTGGGAACTTGATCACCCCCTTGCTCGGAGGATGGGTGAAGATTACCCCTCTGCGAGAGACCATCCGGGCGGCAGTTTCGGGAATATTGCAGGAGCTTGATGGGGAATATGTGTTCCTTTCCGAAGGAAAATCAGTGCCTCTGCAATCTTTTATCTATTATTTAATGGTGCAGGCACATGAAGTCAGTTTTCGAGAAAAAGGGGAGTTGTTGCATGGAGAGTGGTACATCAGGGCTCCCGGAAGAAAAAGGCTTGCGGATGCTCCGGTCACTCCAGAGGGGGACGAAGAAAAGAGAAAGGCCAGTGTTTGTGAAAATCTGGCCTTTGTGGTTCAACGAGAGGCTTTCCGACGAGTTTTGAGACGGCCGCCAAAAAATCCTGATACGCTGTTTGGAATCGCATCTGAATTGTGGGATCAATGTTCGAAGACCAGGATATACAGGACAGTGGACTTGCGATTCGTAAAGGGCGCATATGACTATAACCTATCCATTGTCAGCCGGAAGTTGAAATTCCGAATCGCCACGAAACCGTGGCTAAGGCGGCTACTGGATACAAGAGCGGGGAATCGCCTGCTGAGCATTATGGTCCAAACATATTATCGGGTTCCTGCGAAAATCCAGCGAGGAATAGTTAAAATATATAACATTATTGCAGTAAGTTAGTAATCGAGTGAGTCTTCGATGCAGGGTAGCAGGTCAGTTTGGAATTTCGGAGTCGGTGGCCCATTCACACCCTGAGTTTCGTGTTCCGTTGTGACCAAGGGGTCATGGCAGGTCACGAGAGGTAAATCAGTTGCTTCGCATCGGATTCGATATAAGTCAGACCGGCCCGGGCAAGGCAGGCTGTGGCCAAATGGCTGACAACCTCATCAGCAGACTTGTCCACATTTATCCCGAGGATGAGTTTATTCTGTATCCCCTTTTCGGAACAGCGTTCTGCGATCCCCAGTCTGCAAGACTGATTCCCAAAATGCGCAGCGCCAATGTAAGCTACGCCTTGGAAACCCTCGACGCTGTTTCGACCTGTGAATTCTGGCGCAACCCCCCGCGTTCGGCGAGAACTCTGCTCGGGTCCCCGGACGTTGTCCATGCAAACAACTTCTTCTGTCCCAGGCTAAAGGGAACCAGGGTTGTTTACACGATTTATGACCTGTCTTTTTTGGATAGTCCGGAATTTTGCACTCCCGAGAATGTTGCCCTGTGCAGTCGAGGTTTGAGTGCCGCGAACCAATTTGCGGATATGGTTGTTGCCATATCCGACTTCTCGCTTGATCGCTTCAAAGCGTGGTTTCCTGATTACCCGCGCGAGCGTGCCAGAGTGGTCCATCTGGGGTCTCGTTTTGAGAAGCATGGACCAGCCGAACCTGTAGCGGGTTTAGTGCCCGGAGATTTTTGGCTGGCAGTCGGGAGTTTGGAGCCCAGGAAGAATTTGAGGAATTTGCTGAAAGCATATCATCGCCACATAAAAGCGGTCCCGGATTCGCGGCCGTTGGTACTGGCGGGTGGGAAGGGGTGGTTGGAAGACGACTTGCCGGACTTCATCCGAAATCTCGGGCTTACCGACAGTGTGCGGCTTCTCGGGTACACGTCCGATCCCCAGCTCAAGTGGCTCTACGAAAACTGCTGGGCCTTTTGCTATCCTTCTTTCTATGAAGGATTCGGTCTGCCGGTGCTGGAGGCTATGAGTTTGGGATCTGCCGTAATCTCCTCCAACGCCACCAGCTTGCTGGAAGTGGGAGGAGACTCCGTACTGTATGTCGATCCGTCTGATGTTGAACAAATCTCGAACTCTCTTGACAAACTTGGATCACAGGGCGAGCTCCGGAGGTCTCTGCAACAAAAGTCTTTGCAGCAAGCAGCCAGATTCAGTTGGGAAAAGACGGCAAAAGAAGTACACCAAATTTACTGCGAAGCGGCTGACCTGCCTAAACGAACCCGTGTTCTGGTGACCTTAGCATCCGCCTCCAGTCCTCGGGACGAGACTGCAAATACTGCGCTTCGTGAGCTGGCGGAAGACTTGAAAGCTAGGCACCCTGAAATGGACGTGCATGTCGCGGGAGATGTTGCTTCTCGTAAAGAATACTTGTCCTCAATAGAGCATACGAAACCGGATGTCGTCTTGCATGGTGGACCGGACGATTGCCCACAGAGCGACTCCCTCAAAATGACCTTTTGGGAGGGCTTTGTCCCCGGGCCAACGTCGATTCATGCAGTTGATATTCTTCAGAAGCTGACTTCCGCATTCGATCATGTTTTCGTACGAACCGAGGAAGCTAGACAAAGTATTCTTGCCGCTGTCACCGGGGCCCACGATAAGGTTTCCGTGTTGCCGGCACGCAGGGAGTCTCCTCCTTCGGACCATGTAGCAAGCATCATACACCAAGCTGCAGAAGCAAAATCGAGACTGGTCGAGCCCGAAGAAAAGTCGCGAAGCAGCATGTCCCTCATCGGACTGCTTGATCGCTTTTACTGGCTAGTGAAGCGCCGCCCGTGGCTCAAAGCACGATTGAAAGGATCGGCTTTGGCTCGTCTTTTGATTTCAAGATATTACCGGTCTGAATGACGGTATCGTCTGCTCCTGAGGACCTCTCCTTGCGATTACAGTACCGGCAGCAGCCGACGCGGACACTCGTTTCTCCGTGAGCGTCAGCGATCATCGTCTCCCAATGCGCCCTTGGGATCCGGAACCGTCTTTTTGAGATCGGCGAACGAAAAGCCGTACAAACGGCGCGATCCGACAGCGTTGGATACATGCCAGACAGCCTTCCTCGCCTGGGCCGCGAGATGCGCAATCACAACATGTCCATCTACCTCACCCGCTTCATGCACTGCGCGTAAACGGTGCATTGAGTATAGGCCTATAACTGCCGTGAGAAAGAAAAGGGAGTGGAGCCCGAACAGGCCGGAGATTGGGAGAGCGAGGAAAGATCGTATGTCAGTGGGCAACCAATGGAGTGTGAGAGACAACCCCGGTTCAGTCAACCTATCGGCAACAATTCCGCCAAGAATCGGCGCAGTGGCCGCGGCAACACCATGCACGAGAGTGTTCATTGCCAGGAAGGATGTGGCCTTACCACGAGGAGCCGCCTTGAGAGCAATGTTTGCTGTGCAGAGATTAATGCCGGCGGCGGATACGCCGGTGAGCGCGTGAACTACCACGAGCAGCGGGAGCATAAACAAGTAGGTGTCAGACAGTAATAGAAACGGCCATAGCAGAACACTGATCATGTACATGTACCCGGACACAATGAGGACCGACTTATTACTGAAACCGTCTGCGGTGTTTCCCCACATGCGGAAGGACAGTACGCTCATGATCTGGCTGAGAACCTGGAGACCGATCACCAGCGCCATCGACAGATCGAGCCGCTTGATCATGTACACCGCGTAGAACGGACCGGACACGTTGATTGCGAAGAATAAGATGCCCAGGAAGATGAGAAGTCGGCGGAAGTTGAGGTCACGAAACGGCTGGCCCAATGCCTTAAACACGCCTTGGGGCCTACGCTTCCTCACCTTGGGCTCGGGGACCTGCGACAGGAAGTACACTCCCGAGAGACCAACAATCCCCCCGAGCAGGAATAATGCACTATAAGGAACAAATTGATTGGGCACATACCACTTTCCCAGTTGAAGACCCACACCGGCCAGCAAGGCCAACGCAGCGCCCGCGGCCGTACCGATGGCCATGCGCTTGCCGAAGTACCGCCCCATGATCTTTTCCGGGACAAAATCCCGTATCCAAGGATTGAACCCGCAAGCGGAAACAGTCCCCAGCCCAAAATAAAGGAAAAGGCATAGAAGCAGAACAGACACCCTTTGTTCGCCCACCACAAGCCACGGGATTATTGCAACAACCAGCCATGAGATCCGGCTCAAAAAAGAAGAGAGCACGACGAGCACCTTGCGCGACGCTGCTCTGTCGACAAGGTATATCGCTGGAATCTGAAGTAGCTGCGTGAGAGGTGAGACGGCTGCCAGAAGCCCCACCACAGTGTTCGAAGCGCCCATCAGGAGGGCAAAGGCAACCAGAAACGCCCCACTGGTAAGTGTATCCATGAGTTGCGAGCAGACACCTTCGTAGAGGAGGGCCTGCAGTCCGGCTTGAACTTTGCTCTCGTTAGCCCGATTTGTGGGTTTTTTCCGGAATGAGCTTCCAATCAACTCTTGTATTCCCCAGTGAAGAAAAGCTCCAGGAACTCGAAATTTGAGTACTAGCCTTTGCCGGCCGAGGTCACAATGCTTGGACTGGGAAGGAGCCCAGGATCTTCACCATTGTCCTCAGGCCTTCGATTTCCTTCAAGCAAGTTGCCACCCTTGGCTCGTCTTGGTGACCTTCCAGGTCTACGAAAAAAGCGTACTTCCATGGGACGGTCCCTCTGTCCGGCCTGGATTCTATCCTGGACAGATTGATGTTGTGCCGCGCGAACGCTTCAAGAATGTTGAAAAGTGCACCAGGCCTATCTTCCGTCCAAAATACGATGGAAGTTCTGTCGCGGCCGGTCGCAGCGGACTTGAGAGCACCCAGCACGAGAAATCGTGTGAAGTTCTCGGGCATGTCTTGGATGTCTCCGCTTATTATATGAAGACCTAGTCTTTTGGCCACGCTCTCATTTGCCACCGCTGCCGTGCCGGAGTCTCGCAAGGTCATTTCTGCGGCCTTCGCAGTACTCGAAGTCTCTTGGACGGGGATCTCCGGCAAGCGGCGGTTCAGCCACTGGCGGCATTGTGCAAGGGCCTGGGGATGAGACACCACCAAGCGAATGTCTTCCGTCTTGCCGCTGAGATTCATGAGAGCGTGTCTGATGCGCAGGGATATTTCACCACAGATGCCGATTCGTGAAGTCATCAATGAATCCAGGGTCTCGCGCACCGACCCCTCGATGCTGTTCTCCACCGGGACAACCCCGAAATCCGCCGTAGCTCGATCTACTTCATCAAAAACTTCCTTCACACTCGAACAGGACGAGAATAAATGCGAGTTTCCAAACCTTTTCAGCGCTGCCTCGTGTGTATGCGTGCCAGGTGGGCCGAGATAGGCTATGGTCAATGAAGTCTGGAGTGCTCGTGATCCTGAGAATATTTCCTGATACACGGCCACCAGAGTCTCGTGAAGGATTGGACCGGCATTGTGCTCCGCTAGACGGCGGATGATCTCTTCCTCGCGAACCCTGTCAACTGCGTTTTGCTTTTCTGCTGCCTTCAAGCTTCCGATTTCCAGAGAAAGTGTCATCCTTTGGTTAAGGAGATCAAGAATCCGGAGGTCCAGGTCATCAATTTTGGATCGTAAGTCATCAAGCTTTTCGTCCACCATTAGTCCCTCGTTTCGGCACTGCGGAAGCCGCCGTAAGGAAATTTTGCGCATGCATGGATAGCATCCAGGCCCCTGATATATAGCACTATGCGGCCCAAAAAATCATGTCTGTCGTGCGTCTAATCCTGACCGGAAATCATGGCACGAAAAAAAATCCTTGACCGAGGCCGCAGGCTGGTGGTACATTCAATCACAACGAGGTATCTTCGAGATCATGAACAGCGATCTACAGTCGGGCGCGGTTAATCGATATTATTTTTGGTGGTATTTTGTGCCCCCAGGAGGATGACGCGCGCTCCCACTGTTAGCTCGTTGTAACCAATACAAAAAGAAGATGCGGAGCAAGCGCTCCGCATCTTCTTTTTTTTGGGGAGGAAAACATGGTGGTCTTAATGAAACAAGACGCGACGGAGGATCAAGTTGCCCGGGTCCTCTTCAAAATAGAGACCCTGGGATCTAGGGCCCATCTGTCCAAAGGAAGGGTCCACACTGCCATTGGCGTCATAGGGGCCACCAATGGGGAAGAAGCCGACATCCTGGAGTACCTTGACGGAGTAGAGCGAGTGATCCGCTCCTCGGGCCCGGTCATGCTCGCCAGCCGTGATTTCCGAGAGGAAGACACTGTCTTCTCCATAGACGGGTCACAAATTGGAAGCAAGAAGATCATTATCATTGCAGGACCTTGCGCTGTGGAGAGCAGAGAGCAACTGATTCAGGCGGCACTGGCGGTGAAGAAAGGCGGTGCACAAGCTCTTCGCGGAGGGGCTTTCAAACCGAGGACTTCTCCGTACAGCTTCCAAGGTCTAGGTGAGGAGGGTCTCAAAATCCTTGCCGAGGCTAGGGACATGGTGGGACTGGCGGTGGTCACCGAGGTCGTTTCTCCCGAACAAGTGCCGCTAGTGGCTCAGTATGCCGACGTGCTTCAAGTCGGGGCTAGAAACATGCAAAACTATGCCTTGCTCAACGCCGTGGGCACGTCCCACAAACCTGTACTCCTTAAAAGAGCGCTCAGCAGCACCATCGAAGAATTCTTGAACGCCGCGGAATACATCCTGAGCCACAACAATCCCAGAGTAATCCTGTGCGAGCGGGGAATACGGACATTCGAAACTTGCACCCGGAATACCGTCGATATAAACGCCATTCCCGTCCTTAAGTCTATGAGCCATCTTCCCGTTGTAGTTGATCCCAGTCACGGCACAGGTAAACGTGAATACGTTGCGGCCGTGAGTCGCGCGGCAATAGCTGCAGGCGCGGACGGACTGATGATCGAGGTGCATCCGGACCCCGAGAACGCTCTTTCCGACGGGATTCAAAGCCTCCGGCCGCAGGAGTTTGAGACCCTCATGGAACAGTTGCGGCCAGTGGCCGAGGCAGTGGGCAGGACTCTGTGACAAGTTCATCGCTTGGAGAAGATTTGAAGAAAAGAGATTTATCGCCAGTTTCTTGTGAAACTGCAGAGGATCAGCCATTGCCTCTTTCGACCGCCATCGTGACAATCGTCGGTATGGGTCTCATGGGAGGCAGTCTGGGCAAGGCGCTTGTCAAAGTCGGCGCGTGCAAGGAGGTCAGAGCACTGGTGCGCCGAGAGAAGGCAGCGGAGGAGATTGTCGCTATCGGGGCCGCTCACAGTGCCGGAACCGATCCGGAACGGATTCTGGAGCCGGCTGACCTGGTGGTGCTGGCGACGCCGGTTCGAACCATCGAACATCAGGTGTCGGAGATCCATCGGTTTGTCAAGCCGGACTCGGTTATCACGGATATGGGGAGTGTGAAAACCGGGGTTGTCAAGGCTATGGACAGTCTGCCCATGTCAATCCGTGCTATTGGCGGCCATCCAATGTGCGGAAAGGAGACCTCCGGACTGGCAGCGGCGGAGCCGGAGCTCTTCCGGAACAAGGTTTGGGTGCTCACTCCGTCGAAAAACACTGATGCCGGAGCAATGTTGCTTGTACAAGCGATGATCAAGGCCGTAGGGGCTCGGCAAATCTTTATGGACGCGGAGGCTCACGATATTGTTGTGTCATGCGTCAGTCATCTTCCCTATGTGCTCGCCGCAACGCTCATCGGGGTTGCCGAAGATACGGCTGGAGAGCGCCCCGAGATTTGGAAACTTGCAGCCGGTGGATTTCGGGATACCTCAAGGGTCGCCTCAAGTGACCTCACGATGATGATCGACATATTGGCGGCCAATCGTAATAACATTGTTAACATGCTCGGCCTGGCTTCGAGCCGCATTGGACGGATCGCTCAGTTAATGATCGATAGTAACGAGGACGACCTCCGGGACATGCTGGGACAAATTCGAGACCGGCGGATCGGCATGTTCCAAACCGGCTGAGTAGGAAAACGAGGATAAGAGCGCATGTCCGACCGTAAGAGACTCAGAATTCGGTCTGGCGGTCCCCTCAAGGGGCGGATTTTACTTCCGGGTGATAAGTCCCTATCACACAGGTCGCTCCTAATTGCATCGTTGGCAGACGGAGTATCGCGAATCGAGAATTGTCTGATGGCCGGCGTTACCGAGACCATGATTGAGTGTCTTCTGGCTCTGGGCGTTGATGTGAACATAACAAAAGAACCCGGGTATCCTGCTTTGCTAATACAAGGTCGGACTTTGCGCGGCCTGATCCCACCTTCCGGTCCCCTGAACTGTCGTGGTTCGGCTACTACCATGCGATTGCTCGCCGGTGCCTTGGCAGGTCAGGTGTTTCACTCTACGCTTGATGGGAATCGACGTCTGCGTATGAGGCCGATGGATCGAATAGTGGAACCGCTGAAGGCGAAAGGAGCAGACATTCGGACTCTCAATGGAAATGCTCCGCTCATGTTCTCTCCTTCCCGTTTGCGATCGTCTGAACACGTCCTTCCTCTTGCAAGCGCTCAAGTCAAGTCGGCTCTGCTGCTGGCCGGTCTTTTCTCAGACGGTCCCACCACCGTTATCGAACCGCACCCCAGCCGGGACCATCTGGAACGATTGTTACGGGGCTTGGGCGTTCCTCTGGAAGACCGGGAAGACAAGCAGGGCCGCCATGTGGTGACGTTGTTGGCGGATGGCGCTTCTTTGCCGCCGTTGAACCTGCGGCTCCCGTCAGACCCGTCCTCAGCCGCATTCCTGGCGGTCGCCGGCTTGCTGGTTACCGATTCTGAAATCGAAATGCCCAATCTCTGTTTGAATCCAGGCCGTACCGGATTGTTCGAGGCGCTTGATTCCATGGCCGCGGATATAAGTATCTCGGAGGGACCGGACTCGAACGGTGAGCCAACCGGCTCCATAACAGTTCGGTCCGCCGTGTTACGCGGCGCCGCCATTGGGGGCCGATTGGTTACCAGGATGATCGACGAATTTCCTATATTTGCCGTCGCGGCCACCCAGGCAGAAGGAATGACCACGGTGCGAGACGCAACGGAACTTCGTTTCAAAGAAAGCGACAGGATTCAGGCTTTGGCTGAAGAACTTGGCAAAATGGGAGCGGTTATTCAAACTCGCTCCGACGGGTTCGAGATCCACGGCCCTGTACGCCTTCAAGGAGCAGTGGTAAACGGCCGTGGCGATCATAGGCTGGCTATGAGCCTCGCGGTCGCGGGGCTGGTCGCGAATGGAGAAACTGTAGTCGAGGAGTGCCATGTGATCCGTGAGTCGTTTCCCGGATTCCCGGAAGTCCTCAGGCGCCTTGGAGCTGATGTCGAATGGTGAAGGGAACAACAAAACTTCTCGGAATCATCGGGGACCCGATCTCTCACAGCCTCAGTCCTGCCATGCACAATATCGCGTTTGAGGCAACGGGCATGGACTGTATCTATGTGCCGCTCCCAGTGCGGCCGAAACATCTGGGAGAAGCGGTAAGGGGGCTCTGCTCGCTTGGGTTCATGGGGGTCAACGTGACGGTCCCTCATAAGGAAAAGGTGCTTCCGTTTCTTGACAGAGTGTCGGACGAGGCAGCACGGATTGGGTCCGTTAACACGATCAAGATCCACGATGGACGGGTCCTCGGAGACAACACCGACTGGCAAGGTTTCCTGAATCATCTTGCTGAAATCCCTTTTGATCCGGAAGGTTCCGAGGCGCTGATCCTGGGATCTGGGGGCTCGGCCCGCTCTGTGGCATACGCCCTGTTATCCAAAGGCGCTCGTGTAACTCTGTGCGGTAGGAGCATTGAGACGACCGCCAAGGTAGCCGAACATTTCAGAAAGTTCTTTCCCGCGACAAATCCCGGCGCCATGACGTATGACCAACTCTCGCTGCAGCGCATAAATGCTGACATGGTCATAAACACGACCCCACTGGGCATGCCGCCACAGTTTAGCTCGTCCCCATGGCCTGAGAAAGCTATGTTTCCAAAGTGCGGATTGGTCTACGACCTCGTGTACAACCCTCCGATAACCCCGTTTATCGAACAGGCCCTGAAAAATGGCGTTAGAGCGGTGAACGGTCTGGGCATGCTGGTTCATCAGGCCGCACTCGCTTTTAACATATGGACGGGCATTCCGGCTCCACTTGAGGCAATGAGGAGAGCGGTGACGTTATGTTGAGGTTTCTCACAGCAGGCGAATCTCATGGACCGGAATTAACGGTAATACTGGAAGGTTTGCCCGCGGGTCTCGGGTTGACGCGAGAGGACATAGACAATGACCTCGCCCGGCGGCAACGAAGTGAGGGGTCCGGCGAACGCATGTCGATAGAGAAGGATGTCGTCAAAATAACAGGCGGTGTCATGGCCGGCCGTAGTACGGGCGCTCCGATTTCGATGGTCATTCCAAACAAGGACTTCAAGGCGTGGAGCGAAAGGGATATCGCGCCGATGACCGTTCCTCGACCGGGACACGCGGACCTTACAGCCGCTATCAAGTATGGGTACGGAGATCTAAGGCTGGGGTTGGAAAGGGCCTCCGCCAGAGAAACGGCCGCGCGTGTGGCTGTTGGAGCTATCTGTCGGAAGTTTTTGGCCCGATTCAATGTGACCATCGGCTCGTATGTACTGTCCATAGGAACTGTCGCGGCTAATATCTCAGAGTCATCCAACCACGAGGACTTATTTCGACGAGCCGAAGCCAGCCCGGTTCGTTGTCCTGACGAGCAATCCTCGGAGGCAATGCTCGGAGAGATCAGACAGGCACTTGGAGCCGGCGAGACTCTTGGAGGCGTTTTCCAATGCGTCGGACTGAACGTGCCCCCCGGTCTGGGAAGTCACGTACAGTGGGACCGCAGGCTCAGTGCTAGGTTAATGGCTGCCGTGGCCTCTATTCCGGCAATAAAGGGTGTCGAGTTCGGGTCTGCGTTTCAGGACGCGACGGCCACGGGAACAAAGGTTCACGACAAAATAGTGCTGGAACAAAGCGACTCAAACGTCGCTATTAGGCGTGCATTTAATCGGGCAGGCGGCGTTGAGGGAGGCATGACCAATGGAGAGCCGCTTGTAATCCGCGCAGCAATGAAACCCATCAGCACCACTCTCCGTGGGATCGCCTCAGTTGATCTGGCCACGGGAAAAACGGCTACGACGATTTACGAACGTAGCGATATTTGCGCTGTGCCCAGAGCCGCGGTTGTGGCCGAAGCGATGATGGCCTTCGTTGTTGCAGATGCGCTCGCGGAAAAGCTTGGTGGAGACAGCCTCGATGAGATGATTCCGAGATTCAGGAGCTTGAAAACGGCAAAATTGGATGATCTCCCGATGGATAACGTTTCCTGGAGATTCGGATACGAATAACGTTTCAAGATGGCCCTTGCAGAGGAGAGTTTCGGGGCTGATCGCCGCTTCTGGTTACGACCTATGAATGTGCAGAGAAACATAATACTAACCGGGTTCATGGGAACGGGTAAGACCGCTGTCGGGCGGCTTGTCGCTCAACGACTCGGGATGACGTTCCTGGACACGGACCACGAAATAGAGAGACGTGCAGGCATCTCGATCCCGGAAATCTTCTCTTTTTTCGGGGAGGCGCATTTCAGGGCCATGGAAAAGGACCTCTGTCAGTACATTGCCGCTCAAGAACGACACGTCATAGCGACCGGCGGCGGAATGCCTATGGACCCGGACAACCGTCGGCTCTTGAATTCCGCTGGAATTGTCATTTGTCTTCGATCCGAAGCACAGGAGATTTTGAAAAGGGTCGGAAACGGGAACGGACGACCCATGCTTCAATGCGGCGATTCGGCTCAACGCGTGAATCAACTGCTGCGGGAACGAGAGCCGGTTTATAGCGCGTTCCCTTTCCAGTTGGATACCACACATCTGAGCGTGGAAGACACCGCACAACGGATCCTGAGAATAACTGACCGTGGAGCCGAATCTGCGAAGTCCATCACGGTGAATCTGCCGGGAGGCGGAGGTTACACCGTAGCGATAGGTCCGGAAATTTTGGGACTTCTGGGTAAGATGCTCAAGGACAGGGGAATAACGTCCTCAACAGCGGTGGTGACCGATACCAATGTTGGACCTCTGTACCTGGAACCCGTTATGACCTCCCTTCGAGATGCCGGGTTCAAACCCTTTTCGTCCGTGGTTCCGGCTGGTGAGGCCAGTAAGAGCCTTACCCAGTTGACAGGCCTTTATGATCGTTTCCTTGATCGAGGGCTGGATCGCCGTGGGGCGGTGGTGGCCCTGGGGGGAGGGGTGGTGGGGGACCTCGCTGGATATGCGGCGGCCACCTTCATGCGTGGCGTTGCCCATATCCAGTGCCCGACCACTTTGTTGGCCATGATAGATTCCAGCGTTGGGGGCAAGACCGGCATTAATTTGTCCCAGGGGAAAAACCTGGCAGGGGCTTTCAAACATCCGGCTATTGTTGTCGCAGATACTGGGACTCTATCCACTCTTCCGGAAACCCAAATACGAACGGGTATGGCGGAACTCATCAAACACGCGGTCATCGGCGACGCAGAGCTGTTTGACACTTTGGAAGATTCTCATGGTCCGGTTCACTTGGGTCCGGATTTAATAACCAGGTCTCTAAGCGTAAAAATCGCTGTGGTCGAGCAGGACCCTTTGGAGACCGGTCAGCGTGAGGTCCTTAACCTCGGCCACACAGTGGGCCATGCCCTTGAGAAGTGCAGCCAATATTCTTTTAGCCACGGAGATGCGGTTTCGGTCGGGATGGTCGCCGCCGCGAGGATTTCTCATATGATGGGGCTTTGTGAGTCGAGTGTGTGCAGCAGGCTCGAATCACTTCTGGCCCGCAATGGCCTCCCGACAACACATCGACTTGAGCCCAACAGTGTAATGACTCTCATGTCCGCGGACAAAAAGTTCATTGAATGTAACCCGCGCTTTGTGTTGATAAAGGACATAGGCTCTGTCGAATACGCACGGCACGTAGCCCCGGACGTGGTTAAGAGCGTCGTGGAGGACTTGAAGGGTGTGAATTGATGAACGTACTAGTATTGCACGGTCCCAATTTGAACTTACTCGGACAGAGAGAACCGGACATCTACGGCAAGACAACTCTGGGTGAAATCGACTCACAGCTCACAAAACGAGCGAAAGAGCTTGGCATGACGGTCCGGTGCATCCAGTCCAACCATGAAGGCGTGCTCATAGATGCGCTGCACGATGCTATAGGTTGGGCGGACGGGATCTTGATAAATCCGGGAGGCTTCACTCATACAAGCGTAGCTTTGAGGGATGCCATTGCGGCAACAGGTATCCCGACCGTGGAGGTTCATCTATCCAACGTCGCCGCCAGGGAAAGCTTCCGACGGAGATCGATTACCGCCGGGGTTTGCGCAGGGCAAATCTCAGGATTCGGCGCTCATTCTTACCAACTCGGACTAATTGGCTTGAAAGAAGTGGTGGGAAGCAGGAAGTCCGAAGAAAACCGTTGACAGTCTGCTCAGGGTGCTGTATTTAAAACAATCGTAGGTAGAAACTCCATGATGCGCATCAGCAGTCAAAACAATTGGTGGTGGCGCTGGATAAGCGAACTCGGGAGGTCTGCCTGCGGTTAAAGCTGGACTTATAAGATAGACTTATATAGAGCAAATCGAACCAAGGCCATGGGCAGATCCCATGGCCTTTTTGTTTGTACGGCTTCTAGGAGGCACACATGCGAGAAAGAAAGAGAGAAGATGCATTGACTCCGGAAAGGCGCCAGCAACCATGATCAAACCCGATTTTACCCAGTTCGAGCAACTCTGCAAAGCGGGTAACCTGGTGCCCTTGTTCATGGAGGTGCCCGGAGACTTGTACACTCCACTCTCCGCGTTTATGAAAATAGACGACTCAGCCAACTCTTTTCTTCTGGAAAGTGTGGAAGGCGGAGAGCGATGGGCCAGGTACTCATTCCTCGGGTCAGACCCAAGGATGGTAATTCGTTTCAAGACGGGTTGCGCAAAGATCCTTGAAGGGAAGTCGACAAAGACCCTTACAGGGATTTCTGATCCTACTCGTCTGATGAAACAGATCATGGATCAATTCCGCCCTGCTTTTGTGCCGGGCCAGCCGGATTTTTTCGGCGGGGCCGTCGGATTTCTGGCATATGACGTTGTCCGGGCTTTCGAGAAAATTCCTAACCTGGGCAAGTCCGATCCCGAATTTCATGATGCGTGGTTCATGGTTACCCGCGACATAGTGATTGTGGACAACTTTCTTCACAAGGTCCTCCTGGTAACCACGGTCTCACCTGAAGAATCCGCATCGACAAAGGCCGCTTACCGAGACAGCTGCTGGAGACTGGAACGTCTCAAAGACCAATTTGCCTCTCCCATCTCCATTGTGCCGCGGACCATACCTGAGGCCGATATTCAGTTTGAATCCAACATGTCCTCTGAGACGTTTATGGAGATCGTCCGCGGGGCCAAGCAGCACATCAAAGCGGGCGATATTATCCAGGTAGTCCTGTCGCAACGGTTCCAGGGCGACGGCGTTCTTGATCCCCTGAACGTCTACCGGGGTCTCCGGATGATCAATCCGTCGCCGTACATGTTCTTTCTTCGGATGGGAGATGAGAGCCTCGCGGGCTCGTCCCCGGAGGTCATGGTGCGGCTCAAGGACGGAGAGGCCGTGATCAGGCCCATCGCGGGGACGCGTCCCAGAGGAGAAACCGGCGAAAGAGACGCGCAAATCGAGCAAGAGCTTTTGGATGATCCAAAAGAGTTGGCCGAACACGTGATGCTGGTTGATCTGGCCCGCAATGACCTTGGGCGAATCGCAGCTCCGGGTACGGTGACTGTAGACGTGTTCAAGACCGTAGAACGGTACTCGCACGTCATGCACATGGTGAGCAACGTGCGCGCCGGAATTGCAGATGGCTGCGACGCGTTCGACGTACTCCGGGCGACTTTCCCGGCGGGAACGCTCACTGGGGCTCCCAAAATCAGGGCAATGGAAATAATCGAAGAACTGGAGCCTGAACACCGCGGCCCTTACGGAGGATGCGTGGGCTACTTCTCGTTTACCGGGTCCATGGACATGGGGATAACCATTCGGACCGTGGCAACAAAAGGGACCCGTGCACACTTTCAAGCAGGCGCGGGCATTGTGGCCGATTCCGTCCCTGAAAAGGAATACATGGAGACGATGGCAAAGGCCGAAGCCATGCGCAAGGCTGTGGAAATGGCACGACAAATGGAATGGAGGGCCAAATGATACTGGTAATCGATAACTACGACTCTTTCACCTTTAATCTGGTTCAGTACCTTGAAGAGCTTTCCCAGGACGTAGTCGTCAAACGCAATGACTGCATTTCACTGAAACAGATCCAAGATTTGGACCCAAAGGCAATTGTCATTTCTCCCGGACCTGGAGGACCCCGCGACGCGGGGATATCGCTGGATGTGATTCGCCGTTTGGGGAATTGTATCCCCATTTTGGGTGTATGTCTGGGCCATCAAGCAATAGGTGAGTCCTTTGGCGGTCGAGTGATTTCCGCCGGCAGGCTGATGCACGGGAAGACATCTCCGATCTTCTTCGTTGGAGGTCGCCTCTTTTCCGGCATGGAGAACCCCTTTCCGGCGGGTCGTTATCACAGTCTCATCATCGAGAGGGAGACACTGCCTGATTGCCTCGAAATTACCGCGGTGACCGATCAGGACGAGATCATGGGAATTAAACACAAGACCTACCCAATAGAAGGTGTGCAGTTTCACCCGGAGTCGATCCTGACTCCCGGAGGAAAGCGGATCCTTCAGAACTTTTTAGAGATGGTGGATGAGTTCCATTACAGCAACTCGGCATTGGACAACAGATTGTGCCCAACTAGGGGTCTGGACAGCACTCATAAGCCGCTCAACTGTAAGAGTCTGACACAGCCGCCGGCCGCTGCGCTGCCAAGGGAGGTTCCTATGCTGAAAGAGGCCATCAGAAAGACCACTCTGAGAGAAGATCTGACGAGGGAGGAAATGGAGCTTGCCATGGAAGAAATCATGGCCGGCAAGGCAACGCCGGCTCAGATCGGCTCTTTGTTCACCGCTCTGAAGATGAAAGGAGAGACCGTAGCCGAAATCACCGGAGCCGCGACCGTGATGAGACGCAATGCCGTGCCGGTGCGAGTCGAGAACAATGGAAAGCCTCTCTTGGATACGTGTGGGACCGGAGGGGACGGAGCCGGCACGTTTAACATATCCACAACGGTCGCCTTTATCATTGCAGCCGCGGGTGTGCGTGTGGCCAAGCACGGCAATCGATCGGTCTCGAGTTCATGCGGGAGCGCAGACGTTCTCAAAGAATTGGGAGCGGATCTGGAACAGTCTCCGGAAGCTGTGAGCAGGTGCATCAACAAGACCGGCTTCGGGTTTCTATTTGCTCCAAAGTTTCATCTTGCCATGAAACATGCTGCCGGACCTCGTCAAGAAATGGGGATCCGTACAATGTTCAATCTCTTGGGGCCGCTCACAAATCCTGCCGGCGCCTCATGCCAGCTCTTAGGGGTTTACGATCCCAAACTGACAGACGTCATAGCATATGCGCTTTGCGGCCTGGGAATATCCTCAGCGATGGTGGTACACGGCATGGACGGACTGGACGAGATCTCTCTCTCCGGGCCGACCAAGATTTCCAGATTGAGCGGGGAAACAGTGACGACCACGATGTGCGACCCTCGCGAACTCGGTCTCCACCTCTGTAGTGTCGACCGGATAAGAGGTGGAGATTCCAAAGAAAATGCACGTCATCTTATGGATGTGCTGGAAGGTAAACCAGGCCCAAGGCGTGACATAGCGCTGCTCAACGCCGCGGCCGCATTAGTGGTGGCCGGAATGGCCGAGGACACGACTAAAGGTCTGGAGTTGGCCGCGGAAGCCGTGGACTCCGGCAAGGCCCGCTGTAAGCTTACTGAATTTTTGGAGTTTAGGGCGTAATGACCGACATCCTGAAAAAAATCGCCGGCATCAGGCTTGAACGATTGGCTTCCGAGAAACGAATCGCAAATCTCGAAGCTGTGACCAAAAGAGCGGCTCAACGGAAACGGCCCCTTGATTTCCTCAAAGCGCTTGCCGAACCAGGACCACACATCATAGCCGAAGTAAAAAAGGCTTCGCCTTCCAAAGGAGTTTTCAAGGAGGATTTCGACCCTGTACCGCTCGTCCAGGCGTACGAGAGAGGAGGCGCTTCCGCAGTATCAGTCTTGACTGAGCAAGATCACTTTTTCGGAAGCATTGGAGTTTTGGAATCGGTCCGTCAAGAAGTATCTCTTCCATTGCTGCGGAAGGATTTCATAACAGATCCCTATCAGGTGATAGAAGCGAGGGCCGCTGGAGCCGATTCATTCCTCCTGATAGTCGGCCTTCTTGATCTGATATCTCTGAGACGCCTTATGGCAACGGGCCGAGCATGGCGAATGGAGCCCCTGGTTGAAGTTCATGACTTGCAGGAACTTAGTACAGCGCTCGAAGCGGAAGCCAAGTTGATCGGGATAAACAATAGAAATCTTACCACATTTGGTGTTGATCTTGAAATCAGCCTCCGACTGGTAAAGAGCGTCCCCAAGGACTGCACCGTCATTTCCGAAAGCGGGATAAGGACTCGCGAGGACATCATGCGCCTCGCTGAAGCTGGGATTAAAGGGTTCCTCATCGGTGAATCTCTCGTCACCGCATCAGACCCCGCGACAAAGATTCAGGAGTTAATTTATGGCAGTTGACAACAACACGGTGAGAGTAAAAATGTGTGGAATAACCCGCGGTGAAGACGCTCATGCGGCTGTAGGTGCGGGCGTTCACGCGTTGGGTTTTGTTTTTCATCCGCCCAGTCCGCGCTATATTACGCCGGAACGAGCCGCTTCCATCATCATCAGCCTACCGCCTTTCATTCCTGCAGTCGGAGTGTTCGTGAATCGCGGTAAAGAAGAAATAGAAGCCGTGGTCACTCGGGCCGGCCTTGAATTCATCCAGCTCCAGGGAGATGAGAAGCCGGAAGACTGTGCAGGGTACAGTCGGCCTGTGATCAAGGCTTTTCGCTTCACATCCGGCATGTCGTTTCCGAACCTGGCCGCGTATCCGGTCGCGGGCTTCCTGATGGAAGGGCAGGTTTCAGGGTTATGGGGAGGGACCGGAGTTCCTATGGACTGGGGGCTGCTCAACAAGCATTTGGAAACTGTGGGGCCTGCGGTTCGAAGCCGCCTAGTGCTTGCGGGCGGCCTGGATCCTCAAAACGTAGCAATGGCGGTAAGGGTTGTGAAACCTTTTGCCGTAGACGTTTGTACTGGAGTCGAAAAAGAACCCGGCATAAAGGACCATGAAAAGATTAAGGAGTTCATGAATGCTTTATGATTATAAGTCTCACTCAACAGGAATCGCTAATCCGGACGCGAACGGCTATTTTGGGGAATTCGGCGGACGTTTTGTTCCTGAGACGTTGATCACTCCTTTGATGGAACTCGAAGAAGCGTTCCTCGCCACTACAAGTTCACCAGAATTCGTTAAAGATCTTGAAGCTCTTCTAGTGACCTATGCAGGACGGCCTACACCGCTGTTCTTGGCCGCGCGGCTTTCCGAGAAGATTGGTGGAGGCAAAGTTTACCTAAAGAGAGAGGACCTTTTGCACACCGGCGCTCACAAAATAAACAATACCCTGGGACAAGGGCTTCTCGCAAAGTACATGGGCAAACCCAAAGTAATCGCCGAGACCGGAGCCGGGCAACATGGAGTGGCAACCGCGGCGGCAGCGGCGCTGCTTGGCCTGGAATGTAAAGTGTTCATGGGCGAAGAGGACATGAGGAGGCAAGCCCCCAATGTTTTTCGCATGAAGTTGATGGGGGCCGAGGTGGTGCCGGTGTCTTCAGGCACTGCCACTCTAAAGGACGCCATGAGCGAAGCACTCAGACACTGGGCAACGTATGTCCGCGATACATATTACATTATCGGTTCGACCGCGGGACCGCATCCGTACCCTTTGATGGTGCGTCAATTCCAATCCGTGATTGGCCGTGAAACTCGTCGGCAGGTCCTCGAAGCCGCGCAGAAACTCCCTAAGAAAGTAATAGCGTGCGTGGGAGGTGGAAGTAATGCGGCGGGCATGTTTCACGGATTCCTAGAGGACGATGAAGTAGAGCTCATTGGTGTCGAAGCGGGAGGCCTCGGAATCAAGACCGGCAAACATGGCGCGAGCATTTGCTCAGGAGAAACCGGGGTCTTTCACGGATCGCGTTCTTTTGTTCTTCAAGACCCAGAGGGCCAGATTAAAGAAGCTCACTCCATCTCCGCCGGGCTGGACTATCCCGGCGTGGGACCGGAACACTCATACCTTCATTCCACCGGCCGGGCGCGATACGTCTCAATCGAAGATAATGAGGCGCTGAAAGCTTTCTCGATCTTATGCCGAACTGAAGGAATAATACCCGCGCTCGAGTCATCCCATGCCTTGGCCTGGGCAATGAGGGAACTGCCGCACATGGAGAAAGAGGATATTTGCATCGTGAATCTTTCAGGTAGAGGCGACAAAGACATGCCGATAATCGAAAACGAGCTTATGGGGAGTTGAAATGGAACGGATCGCACAAGTTTTCAATAAATTGCAGAGACGGGGCCAGACGGCTTTCATCCCGTTTTCCATTGCGGGTTATCCGAGTCGGGAAGCGTCGCTTGAGATCTTTCTCGGGCTCGCCGCAGAAGGTGGGGATATTTTGGAGTTCGGCTTTCCTTTCTCAGACCCGGTCGCTGACGGGCCCGTGATTCAAAACGCGTCGGCTCAGGCAATACGCAACGGTATGACCATGGACAAGGCACTGGATATAGTAGGTCATATCCGGCAAAAGTCAGAAATCCCGATTATCTTCTTTGGATACTTCAATCCTATTCACAAATACGGCACGGAGCGGTTTGTAGCCCGAGCAGTAGAGTGCGGTCTGGACGGTGTCCTGGTAGTAGACCTTCCTTGGGAAGAGGCAAGGTGGTTGAAGCCGATCACCGACAAGGCGCACCTGGCCTGGATATATCTGGCAACTCCGACGACGCCGACTTCTAGAATCGCACAAATGGATCAAGAAGGCTCGGGTTTCTTGTACTATGTCTCATTGACAGGAGTGACCGGCGCCAGAGATTTTCTGCCAACAGGTCTTGCATCGAAATGCGAACAAGTCAAGGGTGTCTGCCGTCTGCCTTTGGCAGTCGGGTTTGGGGTCTCCCATCCGGATCACGCGGCAGCGCTAAAGGAGCATGTTGATGCAGTCGTGGTCGGCAGCGCAATACTGTCTCGCCTTCAGAACGGCAACTCGATAAACGATCTCAAGGGCTGGCTCGGAAAAATGAAGTCTGCTTTATTGTGAAACACTAATCATGGTGACGTGCACGGTCAATCATTTGCCTTACCGTTGGGCCGGTGTTCGTTTCCATTATCATAACGTTTGGATGCTCGCGAGCGAAGACGCGGAATATTTCATCGGCAAAAGCCTGGCCGATTGACTCAACATTTTCAAAGTCAAGAAAGACCGTCTTGAACCTGTCGAATCTCGCTAACAGTCTTTTAGCCTGTGATCTTGAAATAAGTTTTTCGTGTCCGTATTGAGCCAATTGGACAGGCACGACAGTTTTTGTGAATCCATAATCCTCGTCGGAAAAGCTGTCAAAAATTTCCTTCGTGGTTCTAGTGGTGTTGTTTCGTAAACTCATGAACACTTTGGTTCCTGGTTCGGAGTTAGGGAGTTCATGAACGAACTCAAAAGGTGTCCTATAGCCACATCGGAAGAAGGTGTTTCCCGAGGAAATCCAGAAATGATCAAACATTTTGGATGAAAAGAAGATCCCTTCGCCGGTATGATGGATTGGATCGGTAGTCAGTTTACCTTTGACGAGTTCAAGGACTGCATGCCGCTCATCATCAAGAGCTAGTTCTCTTTGGATCTTCTTGAAAATACCTTCTCCATCGTCAATTATAACTATTCTGCATGTTATGGCCGTTTTGCTGACGTCCACAATGAGGCGGCTACCCGAGGAATGATCGACAGCATTAGTCAGCATCTCTGTGGCGCCATATTGCCAGAGCTCTCTGGCATTTGCAGGTAGCTCTGAGAGCATCGGGGCAATGTCGTTTCTCCAGACCACATCTTCCTGAAGGTTTTGCAAGAAATACTTAAATATCTTTCCCCCAAGCTCACGGAGGGTATAGCGGCGGTCACGGGTTGCGCCTTGTGCTACAATGATTTCTTGCGCAATGAGATGCTGAATATGTTTGTTCACGGCTTGCCTGGAGATGCCGAGAGCAGAAGATACGAACGTGACAATATCTTCGGAATGCTGTTCGACATTCTCAAGAATGAACTGCCGAACCTTGTCACCCCGTTTTCGCATTCCGACCATGGTAATAGCCCTCACGATTAGCAACTTTATCTGATTCGATTATCAATGTTATGACACGTTTTGTCAACCGTATTGTGTGGTGACAGGAATTCTTTCTGCGCCGGTGAGTCACGGAGTAAGAATCAGTTCCGTGTTTATCATTTCCGAATTTTCTTGGTTGACATTATCGTTGAACGTGTTCAATATGGCTGTCAATCGTTCTCTTAGGGAAACCCTATGAAGAAATCGACTAACTCGCGTTTCAAGAGGGTCCCTGCCATCGACAAATGTTTCGGGATTCTCGATCTCATGGCGAGGTCCAGGGAACCCTTTGGAATAAGCGAGATCGCAAAGAAACTGCGTCTTAACAAGAGCACGGTTTTTAATATCGTTCACACCCTCATCGACCTGCAAGTGCTGGAAAGTAGCAATGGGGGCCGTTTGGGCTTTGGCACTCGGCTCCATTTGTTGGGAAAAGTGGCAACGTCCAGAGTTGAGCTTATTCGTGTCGTCCATCCTTTTCTCAGAGAAATCAGCGCAATCTCGAATTTCTCGGCTTTCTTGGGCATCCGCTACGGCCTGAATGCGGTGATCGTTGACAAGGTCGACGCGACAGCACAAATCAAGGTCAGTTCTGAAGTAGGCATGCAATTGCCTCTTTTCGCAGGCGCCGGCGGGAAGGCACTCTTGTCGCTCCTCCCCGATTCAGAACTCGACAGAATCCTCTCGGAAAATGAAGTCAGAAAATTCACCTCTCATACCATTGTAGATAAGAGTGAGTTGAGGAGAGCGATCGTGAAGGTGCGCTCGGAGGGCGTCGCGTACGACCTGGAAGAGTATATCGACGGGGTCGTGGCCCTCTCAGTACCTATCAAGGCCCACAAGCGTGATTTGCAGGCAGCGATATGGGCCGTAGCGTTGAAGGCCCAGGCAGACGCGCACAAGCTTTCTGAACTCTCAGAGTCGTTGAAACTCATTGGAATCGAGATCAATAACCGGCTTTCACCAGTGTAACTTTCCGGACTCAAGCGCAAGTCGTCGACAAGGCCGAGTTTCCAATGTCGAACTCTGTGGAAACTCTTGATGGTGAAGGTAACATTGTCCTGATGCGCGGGCCGGGACATTTGGAATGCTGTGGGCTGATTCTTAGACAGTGAGACGTTGGGGCAACGAACTCAGTTGACGATCGGTGATCCAAACCACACCGCAAGGAGGAGTGGCATGAAGAACCAAACGAGGAATTACTGGAATCCTTATGTCGAAACCATGTCAAAAGACGAGATGCTCGCAATCGAACTCAGGCGCTTTCGCAATCTTGTTTCTTATGTGAAGCAAAACAGCGACTTTTATCGCGACAAATATCGCGGTATTGAGCCCGCAGACATCAAGACCCTGGAAGACGTGAGAAAGCTGCCCCTGATAGATAAAGAGGACCTGAGACAGTCTCAAGAAGAATCAAAGCCGTTTCCGTTCGGCACGCTTGCAGGGGTGCCGACGGAAGACGTGACCACGTTTCGCCAGACTTCCGGCACGACCGGCAAGCCTGTCTACGTACCCGAAAGTATGGAGAGTTGGCAGTGGCGGATAGAGGTTTGGTGCCACATTCTGTGGATGGCGGGTTTCAGGGAGACGGACCGCGTTTTTATTCCTTTCGGTTACAACGTGTACGTTGCCTTTTGGGAAGGTCACTATGCGGCCGAAAAAGTGGGTTGCATGGTCGTGCCAGGCGGAGCGCTCGACACACAGGGAAGAATCAGCAAGATCCGCGAGATAAAGGCGACAGGACTCTTGAACACTCCAACATACGGTCTCCATATGGCAGAAGAGGCCCAAAAAATGGGAGTGGACCCTCGAAGCCTGGGCATCCAAAGGATGCTTTGCGCCGGCGAGCCTCTTCCTCCAGCGACGAGAAAGAATCTGGAAACTACCTGGGGAGCCGAAGTTTATGACCATATCGGCGGTACGGAACCCTGTGCCTGGGCGGCTATGTGCTCTGCACGGAACGGAATGCACATCATGGAACCCTTCTTCCTCTTTGAGGTTCTCGACAGGGACGATCCGAGCAAAGAGGTCGAGGAAGGGGAACTAGGCGTGGCCGTAGTGACTCCTCTGGGCAGACGGTCTTTTCCCCTGGTAAGGTTCAACACCAAAGACATCGTTAGAAAGGCAGGGTACGGCTGTGAATGTGGAAGAACCTCCATGAAGATTCATGAAGTCTCGGGGAGGACGGACGACCTGACCAAAATTCGAGGGGTACTCTTTACTCCCGTCACCGTCGAGGAAACAATCAGAGGCGAATTCCCCGAGATTACCGAGTACATCATTACTGTGACCAAAGAGGGTATCATGGATGAGATCAGCCTGACGGTTGAACCGAAGGAAAACCTGGGTCAAGAGGTTGTGAGGGAGGTCACGCAAAACCTCGTCCAGCGATTGAAGAATCGGACGAATTTACGATTCTTTATAGAGGTTGCGCCGCCTGGGGGGCTGCCTCGGCACACGCTCAAGGCGAAGCGGTTTATTGATCTCCGAAACAAGGAAGGGAGGTAAGTGACATGGAATTTCCAGACAAAAACCTGTTGAAAGAAGTGGGCTCCAGGGTTCAAACGATTGAGAAGCTGGCGCATGAGATCGAGTCACTGGGTGGCTCAGTGCCTTCCATCGCGAAGAACGCCCGAATGTTGCTCGCCACCGCCTATGTGATGAAATGGGGTACGTCGGACCTCATAGAGACCGATTAGCCGTCTAAAAGAACCCGATAGACTAAACAGATTCCAATCGATCTACTCCATAATGAGTCCTATGGGTTGGACGGGAAATTCTGTGAGCTAGGTTTGGCGAGGTGCTGTAAATAACGAGATCTTACTGTACAGCAGCCATGACCCGGATTATCATTCGGGTCTAACAAAAGACCCTTTCAAAAGGAGGTATGCAGATGAATACGCCACAAGGAGAGGTTCAGGCTCCGCCGTATCGTTGGGTGATCCTGGCGCTGACTGCGGGCTGCTTTACCTTCACGTTTATCACGAGGTTTACGTGGCCGCCCCTCATACCTGTGGTCATGCCGGTCCTGAAAATGTCAGCGGCCCAGGCCGGGGCCTTCATGTTTGCTTTTTATTTGGGGTACATTGTAACCCAAATCCCTGCGGGGATCCTTGCGGACCGTTTCGGAGTGCGATTTATCCTCGGTGTAAGCCTGATCATCGAGGGGATATCCACATCGCTTTTCGGGTTTATCACTACCTACGACACAGGGTTCGCCCTGCGAGTGATCGCGGGTTTGGGAGCGGGCGCGGTCTTTTCTTCCTGCACCCTGGCGCTGATGGAATGGTTTCCTGCCCATGAACGGGGTAGGGCATTTGGTATTCTTCTTGCCGCTCCTTCCGCAGGGATTCTTGTGACCAATTTCATGGTTCCCGGCCTCAATGCGCTTGTGGGATGGACCGGTGCGTTTCACTTTGTAGGGCTCTTCACGATAACTGCGGGGGTCCTGGTACTTTTATTCATGCGATCTGCAGGAGAAATCAAGGCCGGTTCAAAGACACTCCTGGGAGGGTTCCCGGTAATCGCGCGGAGCAGCGGGCTCATCCTCACCGCTTTGGCAGGATTCTGCCTAATGTGGATGGAAATCGGAACCGCCACCTGGGCCAATAACCATCTGGTCAAAAAACTTGCGCTCACGGTACCTACGGCAGGTTACATCATGATGATATACGGCCTCGGCGGAGTGCTGGCCCCGCTGGTCTCGGGTTTCGTTTCCGACTGGACCGGACAACGAAAATGGCTGGTCATTCTGGCTTATGCCGTTTCAGCCCCGTTGTGCGTGATCTTCGGGTATCAGACAACATTGGGGGGCCTAACGGTACTGGCGTTTCTCATGGGGTTCACCTCATACATTGCCAACCCGCAGCTCACAGTGCTGATTTCGCAGTTTGCGGGCGTAGAATGGGCTGCCACAGCCAACGGCACGGCAAACTTCATATTCCAGACCGCCTCAATGATTGTGCCGTTAGTCCTTGGGTTTTCCATCGACTGGACAGGAAGTTCCACAATCGTGTGGTGGATAATGGCCATCGGCCCTGTGGTGGGCATATTGCTGATGCTGCCGGTGGACCCGTCGAAAGCAAGAGCATGAACCGACCCGATAGGGTCCATCCCGGACGGAGGAGTCTTCCCGTATTTGTTCGCTTGCACGGAGGAATTACTGTTCCTGTCATTGCGAGGGCTCTAAGCCCAAAGCAATGACAGGCTTTTGTCACCTGCGACCGAACATTCACCAAGAGGCTTGGATCTGCGCTTGACAAGCTCGCGGAATTGACACATTTTCACAACCAGAGTTTCGCATAATCACATCATCGTATCGATGCGGCGATGAAGCCCGAGCACAAACGCCGGTAACCGGCGGCACATCGCGGAACTTATAGCCTCGTGAAGGACCAAAAGAACTGTGAGTACTCAGCAACCGGGGAGGATGAAATGGCTGACGAGATGAAGCAGCTTTTCGAGGAAAGGTTAGGCCGCTACCACGCGGCAGTATCTTTGGAACCACATGATCGCATCCCTATTGCCACAGGAAGCAATTATTTCGCAGAAGTCTATTCCGGAAACACCAAACAGGAGACGATTGACGATCCTGAAAAATGGCTCCAGGCGGAAATCAAGTTCTGTCAGGATTTTCCGGAGGTGGATGTACTAAGAGACAACCGAGTTTATGGCCCGCTCTATGACGCTCTGGATGTCAAAACATACAAACTGCCGGGCAGGGAGCTCGCCCCCAACACTCAGTTTCAGTTCGTCGAACAAGATTACATGAAAGAAGATGAATATGACGATCTCATCAATGATCCAACGGGCTTCATGATCGACATTCTTCTGCCCAGATTTTTCGGCGAATTATCAAATCGAGGGACCGGCCGTTCATATGTGGCCATGCTCAAGGCCGGTTTCGCCCAGATGATGATGGGTGGGGTAATGCGAAACCGCGGCATGGTCCTTGAGCAACAATGCGGTATGCCGCAACCGATGGCCGGGTTCTTCCTGGCGCCTTTCGATGCCCTAGCGGACGCGATGCGAGGCATGACGGCAACTTTTCTGGACATGTTCCGGCAGCCGGACAAAGTTTTGGCTGCGTGTGATGCGCTCGTCGAGGAAATGGTTTACGTGGCTCTTTCACTGGGCGATCCTCTGAAGCGTTATCCTATTTTTGTTCCCACGCACAAAGCCATATTCATGTCTCCGGAACAGTTCGACACGTTTTACTGGCCTTCGTTCAAGAAGGTAATGGAAATCCTTATCGACTCGGGTTACAGCATCCGGGCGTACCTGGAAGGTGACTGGGGAATTCATTGGCACCACATGCGTGAAATGCCCAAAGGCCGAGTCCTCTGTGATATCGACTCTCAGGGCGACATTTTCCAGGCAAAGAAAGATTTGGAAGGCTATCAGTGCGTAGCAGGCGGTGTTCAGGACTCCATGCTAATTCTTGGCACCACCGACCAAGTTAGGGGGCACGTGAAAGAGTTGTGTGAACGACTCGGTAAGGGCGGTGGATATATCGTTAGCGGCGGGTGCTCGTTCCCGTACGATGCCAAGCCGGAAAACTTCAGGGCTATGGTCGATGCGGTCATGGAATACGGATGGTATGACAAAAGCGTCAAAGCCAAGCCGAAGCCCGCGCCTGCGGCCCGCAAGGTAGAGGGACTGAAACCTCGCAAAGTGCTGACTCCATGGGAAGTCAAGAAAGCGGAACTCGGACAAATTACCGGAGACGAAAACCTGATCAAGAAAAACTGGGAACAACTCGAAGCCATGGCCCACACATTCATATGGCAATGGACGCTTTAGAAGAGGAGGCGACCGAAATGGGAGACATTGCTCAGGCATTGGCAAATCTTGAAGAAAAGAAAGTATATGAGCTCGTTGATCAGAAAGTGAAAGAAGGCGCCAACCCGCTGGACATCATTCAAGAGTGTAATGACGGAATGATTCGTGTCGGGGAACTGTTCTCCGAACAAAAGTACTTCATTACCCAGCTCATCTTTTCGGCCGAAATTCTGAAACAGGTTATGAAGAAACTCGATCCTCTGCTCGCCGGACTCCAAACCCGCGGTGCGGCAGGCGGCAAAGTCGTTATCGGAACTGTTAAAGGAGACATTCACGATATAGGTAAAAATATCGTGATTACCTTGCTCAAGGGGGCAGGTTTTGACGTTGTGGACCTTGGCGTAGATGTTCCTACGGACAAGTTCATTCAAGCTTTGAAGGATTCCGGAGCAAAAGTCTTGGGAATGAGCGCACTGTTGAACTTCACTTATCCGGTAATGAAAGAAGTGGTTGACGCGGTTCGAGAAGCAGGCTTGCGGAATCAAGTCAAGATTATCGTGGGCGGAACGCCTGTCAACGAGCAGGTGCGCGAGTATGCCGGAGCCGATTACTATGCAAAGGACGCTGTGGTCGGTGTCAACATCTGTAGGGAAGTGTACGCATAACACTGGTTCCTTGGCCGAGAGGAAAACATGTTCATTATAGGTGAAAAAATAAATGCAACCCGCAAGAGCATAGAAGCTGCCGTAAAAGCGAGAGACGCTGCTTATATTCAAGAGGTGGCTAAGGCGCAAGAGCAGGCGGGCGCACACGCATTGGACGTGAACTGCGGAACCGTCCCGGTCTCGGAAGAACCTGAGACTATGAAATGGTTGGTAAAGACGGTACAAGCGGTCACCGATCTCCCCATCTGCATTGACAGTCCAAACCCGGCGGCATTGGCGGCGGGGCTTGCCGAACATAGTGGGAAGCCCCTCATCAATTCGATCAGCGGCGAAAGTGCCAGGTACGACAGTGTCTTGCCGCTGGTAAAGCAATACCGCACCGGAGTTATTGCGTTGTGCAATGATGATCGGGGGCTGCCTTCGTCCAAGGAAATGGCTTTGGAGGTTGGCGACAATTTGATAAAGCGGCTAATGGATGACGGTGTCCCTATTCACAACATTTATCTGGACCCATTGGTGCGCACCCTGGCCACGAGCCCGGAAACAGTGGTTGATACATTGGAAGTTATGCGTGACCTATCACGGAAATATGCGGGGCTGCATTGTGTAAGTGGCCTGAGCAACGTGTCATACGGCCTTCCGGAACGCCGTCATTTGAATCGTGCTTTCGTCGTGATGAGCATTTTCTGTGGACTGGACGCAGTCATCGTGGACCCTCTCGATCGCGGCATGATCGCTTCCATCTATGCAGCGGAGGCACTCGTGAACAAAGACAGGTTCTGTCTGGAATACATCAAAGCTTACAACGAGGGCAAGTTGGCCGATTGAGGTTAGGACACAGGGATAAATAAACTATCTCAAATCTGTGGCTTCTGAATTTCTTATGTAGAGGCGCTTCGAGAAGCGCCTTGATTTTGGGCGGTTCGCGAACCGCTACAAACAGCATGCTGGAATCGTCAGTTCTGTGACGGATTCTGCTGGTAGGATTGTTCGCGAAACGAACATCTTCCCGTGCGAAAGGATGTTTGCGGCTTGAGTTTCTCCGTCCATTTCCAGCCGATCGGTTGCACCATCCACATCGATGGCGGGGAGACTGTGCTGAACGCCTTTCAGACTGTGGCCTCCGTTCAGGCGTCAGGGCTGACCGCCCCATGTGGCGGCAAGGGACAATGCGGTAACTGCAAGATTCTCATTATCAAGGGGAAAGCTCTTGGGCCGACGGATGCAGAAAGAAGGCTGCTGCAACCGGACGAGCTGGCAGCCGGTTACCGCCTTGCCTGCCAGACCGCACCTTTGGGCGATCTGGAGGTGGAGATTCCTTCGGAGTCTCTGGCCAAGATTCACACGACAGATACCGGAGCGCCCCAATCGATCCCGCTCAAAGATCCGCCCGTCAAGAGATTTGCAATCAACCTCAAGCCGCCCACCATTGAATGGCCGTCTCCGCCCTGGAAGCAAATCGTGGATGCTTTGCGCAACAACTACGGTTTGCCTGACTTGCTTATCGAACCCGAACTCTTGCGCGCGAAGGCAGGCATGCCTAAATCCGGCAGAGTTACGGTAACTGTCCGCGGAAATAGAATCGTTGATGTCACTTTCGGGTCGCGCGAAGTTCGATCACTGGGTCTGGCAATTGACCTGGGCAGCACCAAGATAGCCGGCTATCTCCTGGACATGGAGTCAGGCGATATTTTGGGCTCCCAGGCTATTATGAACCCGCAGATAGCATATGGAGAGGACATAATCAGCCGCTTGGCGTATGCTCTGGACAGTCCGAGTAATGCCAAACGTATCACTGCGGCCGCAAGACAAGGTATAAATACCCTTTCATCGAACCTCGTTGGCGCAATCGACCATATCTCGGAGGACATAGAGGAAATGGTCGTAGTCGGCAACACGGCTATGCACCACATCTTGCTGGATCTCTCGTTGGATCAATTGATCCGTTCACCTTTCCTTCCTGTCACGACTGCCCCCCTGGAAGTCAGGGCCTCGGATGTCGGGCTCAATGCGGCAACGGCCGTAAGAGTGTACTTTCCACCACTGGTTGCCGGTTTCGTGGGCAGTGACCATGTAAGCATGGTGTTAAGCAGTCGCTTGCTTGGGAGGGAAGGACCGGTGTTGGGGCTCGACATCGGCACCAATACCGAAATTGTGCTGGTTCATCAGGACAGAATGATCTCGTGTTCGTGCGCGTCAGGTCCGGCTTTTGAGGCTGCTCACATTAGACACGGGATGCGGGCGGTTGAGGGCGCCATCAAGAAGGTAGTGGTGTCAGACAACGGAAAGAAGGTCGTATGTGAAACAATCGGCGACAGACCGCCGCTCGGCATATGCGGATCAGGGGTGATAGACGCAGTCGCCCAACTTCTAAAATGGCGCATTTTGGGCTCAGACGGCCTCCTGGATGAGCACAATCCCCTCGTGAGGGTCACCCGCCAGCAAACAGGTCCGGCATTTCTGCTCGTTCCGGGCCGCTCGAGCGGGACCGGCCGCGACCTTGTTTTAACTCAAAAGGATGTCAGCGAGATCCAGCTTGCCAAAGCAGCGGTAGCCGGGGCCGTAGAACTGCTGCTGTCAAAAGCGGGGTTGCAGCAAGCAGATATCGAACAGGTGTTGATTGCCGGAGCGTTTGGCTCACATTTGGATGTGAGCAGCGCCATCGCCATAGGGATGCTCCCAAACATTCCTCGCGAACGCTTTGTTCAGATCGGTAACGCGGCGGGTCATGGGGCTGTGCTGGCACTCACTTCGATCACGGAAAGGAGATCATGCGAGGAGATTGCACGACGAATAACCTATCTGGAATTGACCGCCGTGAGACAATTCGCTTCTGTGTTTGCTAAATCCCTGAGATTTCCGCAACCCTCCTAGGGTCTTGTCAACCAGCCTCGGTTTTAGCGATGAGCAAAACGAAATGATCCATCGCAAGGAGTTGGCCTTTATTCCCACAAGGCATACTTCCGCCTTATCAGGTCACGCAACAAGCCCAATTTGTCTTCTGAAGATTGTACGGGAAATCTCTTGGTTAGGGCCTGAATAATGAGTTCGGTCGGAGTGATCTTCTTGATACGGCACTCTTCGGTCAACTTTTCAATCAAATGCTTCGGCAGTCCCAACTGATGGATTCTCTTCATAGACATTGTTCCTCCTTCCAATGTCTTTGTTAAGGGAAAATCCATTACAGTCAGCACATCTTCTTAAGTCATGCAGGGAGACTCCAGACTCTGTGCTTCCATTGAAAATCCCTGTCCCTTAAATATGATGCCAACAGGGAATTGGCGCTGCCTTGCGAAGAAGTTGTGCAAAGGTAGTGCCAAGACGGGTGTCTAATTGAGAAAATAACACAATATCAGCCCGGTAGCACGTGTCTCTATGAATAAAATGGGGAAATGCGTAAGGAAATCATAGAGAAGTTTTTTCCCGACTATCTTCGGCTGATACGACAAGTGCAAATTCTTTTCGCACCATATCGGCATACGAAAATTCCACCACAGTTCCGTTGCTAATTTAGCGAGCGGCAATTCGCGGGGAACCAAAAGAATCGCTATGAACCGGCACGTTTCTCGGAAATCTCCCCAATAAGCTCTGTTTGAATTTCCTGTATTTCCAGCAGCCGTTGCCACTGATTCATAAGAAGATGATCGAGCTTTTCGTGCAAGTGCCGGATTTCAAGCTCTGCCTTCAGGTTCACCCTGTAGTCGTACTCCGCCCTTAAGCGGTCTTTTGCTTCCTGCCTGTTTTGACTCATCATAATGACCGGCGCCTGAATAGCGGCAAGACAGGAAAGAACCAAGTTAAGCAAGATATAGGGGTAAGGATCAAAAGGTCTTTCGAGAAGCAGAACAGTATTTGCCGAGATCCACAATAACAGTACCCCTGTAAATATCCCGATAAATCGCCAGCTGCCTCCGAAATCCGCAAGCTTGTCCGCGAGCCTATCGCCCAAGCTGATCTGTTGGTCATATTCAGCATTCAGGTTTTTGGTCAGGAGTTCGTGTTCTTTGAGGCTTTTTACAACCTGCTCTTCTAGTGCCGTGAGTTCGCCTTTATCTTGCCTGATGACATCTTCAACGTATTCGCTCCTGAACCGATTAAGATCGGCAAGACATATATAGCCGTTCGGCGACCAATCAGGATATTCGGCTTTAATCTTTTCAGTAATAGATCTGCGTATTATCCCTCCCGGTATCATCTCGCTCGTTCTTTTTTCGGTTTTGCATATCTGGCACATGATATTCTCGTGATTCTTTTTTGTTGTCATGGCGCTGATTACCTCCTACTGTTAATCACAGGAAACGGGGATTCTGTGTTGTGCTTGCCGTGGGTAAGAACATTTCTGAGTTCCCCAGGATACCAGCAGCGGCCGCTCTGGTTTCCCGGACCTGCATGAGTTTGGAGAGCCCCTTGTCACCGACAAAGTGGAAGGTCCTCCAAGTTCATGAACGTACCTCTCCATCGTTCTCTCAGTCAAGCGAGACGACCTGGGGGCCGACACCGGCGAGCGATTTCACTGCATCGTTCAGAAGGAGGGCAACATGTCGAAACATGTAGGAATACTTGCTTGTAGCGCCGAAGGAGCGGCGCTCTGCTATCAGACATTTTGCACGGAGGCGCCCGCGATCATGGGCGAACACATGCATCCGGAAGTCTCAATGCATACTTATCCATTAGGTGAGTATATGAAGCACATTCGGCAGGGAAATTGGGATGGGGTTGCTCAATTGATGCTGTCATCCGTGCAAAAACTGGCACAAATTGGAGCACAATTTGCCATCTGTCCTGACAACACAATTCATCAGGCATTCGACATATTCATATCAAAATCTCCCATACCTTTGCTTCACATTGCAGAAGTTGTTGCAAGGGAGGCAAAAAAAAGAGGATTTAAGAAACTTGCGGTTACCGGCACCAAGTATTTAATGACCGGTCCGGTTTATACTCAAGCTTTACAGAAATTGGGACTCTCGTGCGACGTCCCTGATGAAAACGATCGAGAAACCATTGATGCCATCATATTCGAGGAACTTGTCAACGGCTTGTTTGAGGAAAAGTCTCGTCTGTACTTCAATTCGGTAATCCGGAGTCTTAAAGATCAGGGATGCGATGCCGTCATTCTCGGATGTACCGAGATTCCATTGCTGGTTGATCCTAACGACTGCCCGTTGCCGACCCTTGATTCCACACGTTTACTCGCGAGGGCCGCTATCGAAGAAGCATTAACCGACGGATGAAATGTCACGTATCGATCCATACCTGAGCGTGCTCCCATGCGTGTTCCCATTTTCGATGGCGTTGAAAGTCGGCGGTTGCCTTAAGCTGGCGCGCCATTCTTGCTTGACAGGTTGCAAAAATCAAACCATTATGATCCCACGCATATCTTGAGGAAGAGACGGAGGGGGAGTATGCCCGTGTCCTGATCGTGATAAGCTTAGGATTTCTGTGGGACTTATCGTTATTGATGCAAGTCAATTGTTCTTTTGAGGTCTCACAGGTTGATGGCCGTGACAGGGGACAGCATGAATACGCAGGACAAGACCAAAGAAGAACTCGTCGATGAGTTGAAGTCTGTGTGCCAAAGGCTTAACGAGTTCGAGCCGGAGGAAGTTCACTCTCCGGTAACGAAAGTTCGTGAAGAGATACTTGTTGTCGATGATGAGCCGCGTATTTGTGAGCTTCTCAGCCGTTGGTTGACCGCAGAAGGTTATCGGTGCGCTTCCGCAGCCAATGGAGAGATAGCTCTTAATTCGCTCGCGGGTAAGAAATATGATCTGGTGGTCAGCGATATCATGATGCCCGGGATGTCCGGACTCGATCTTCTCAAAGTGGTCAAGACTTTTTCTCCCGACACGGCAATGATCATTGCAACGGCCGTCAGTGATCGTCAAACCGCAGTCATGGCTTTGGAGCTTGGAGCTTATGGCTATGTCATGAAACCGTTCGAGCGTAATGAGGTCCTGATAAGCGTGGCCAACGCCTTGGAACGCCGCCGAATGACACTCCTGATGCGAGAATATGAGCGCAGTCTGGAACACAAGGTTGTGGAACGCACCGCGGAGGTTCGTCTTCGAGAAGAGCAAATAATATTCCGACTGCTCTCCGCCTCGGAGTTCCGCGATGACGAGACGGGGGCTCATGTCCGACGCATAGGTCTGTACTCTTCAGCAATGGCGAAGCAACTAGGATGGGGAACCGAGGCCGTGGACGACATTCGACTCGCCGCTCCCATGCACGATGTGGGAAAGATCGGCATTCCGGATCGAATTCTGCAAAAACCGGGAAAATTGACGCGAAAAGAATTTGAGATCATGAAAAAGCACGCCGAAATCGGCGCACGTATTCTGGACAATCCTGATGTTCCATTACTTCGGATGGCAAAAGAAATTGCTTTGTCGCACCATGAGAAGTGGGACGGTTCCGGATATCCTTACGGTCTTGCCGGCGAGTCTATCCCGGAGGCTGGACGGATCGTAGCGGTTGTCGATGTGTACGATGCGCTGGTCTACGATCGCGTTTACAGACACGCTGTTCCTGAAAAGAAGGCCCTCTCAAAGATCAACGAAGGCAGGGGTACGCACTTTGACCCCAGGATATTAGATTGTTTTATCAGCTTGCTTCCTGAAATAAGGCTAATCCGTGAAGAGATAGGAAATTAGGGTATTTCGTAGATTCTAAGGAAAAGGGCCGCAAACGCTTACGACAGGTCGTCCACCATGACCGGTTCATCAGGACCGGACTAGCGGGGGTAATCCATGCCAAGGAACGCGAACTCTCACAGCAAATTCTCGGGTCTGCCGAAGAAAGCTGAGGAATTGTTGGTCAGGGCAAATCAGGAATGGGAGCTGACTTTTAACGCCTTTTCGGACCTGGTAATGGTTTTGGACGGACGACATACGATAGTCCGAGCAAATAAATCTATGACAGATGCCTTGGGGATGGGGGAAGAGGATGTCATAGGCAAAACTTGTTTTGAGCTTGTTCACGGAGGAATGGGACCACACTCCTTTTGCCCGCACTCGCGCCTCTTAGCCGACGGCGAAGATCATTCGGCGGAAATTCTTGAAGATCGTTTAGGAGGCACGTTCGAGGTTCGAGTGTCTCCAATCATCGATGGAAATGGGCGGCTCTTAGGTTCCGTTCATATTCTCCGTGATATTACCAGGCGCAGACAGATGGAAGAAGCGCTGAAGCAAAGCGAGGAACAATACCGCGCAGTTTTCGATAACGCGGGCATGGCGATCGGTGTGGTTGGACGGGACGGGAGATTTACACAGGCCAATCCTGCATTCCTGGATATGTTCGGTTATAATGAATTCGAACTTCGGCGTCTCACCCACGTTGATATAACTCATCCTGACGACAGAGAAATCTCCGAGCAACGCTTGGATGAGATTATGAGAGGCGAAGTCCATTCGTACAGTCTTGAAAAACGTTATATCAGAAAGGACGGGGGCATCATCTGGGGACAACTTTCCGTCTCAACCCTTCGGGACCCGGAAGGAAGACCCAGGGCCGCTGTCGGGATGATAGCGGACATCACTGACCATAAAAAAATGGAGATCGCTGTCAGGGAATCGGAGGAAAGGCTGCGTCTGATAATCGATGCGTCTCCCATCGGTATAAAGATCAGTCAAGATGGCAAATACGTTTATGTGAACCCAAAGTTCGTGGAAATATTCGGCTATGAGACGGGGGATGAAATATTAGGGCTCCCCGTAGAGGCAATCTATGCCCCGGAGAGTCAAGGCTTGATTCTCCAGAGAGTTACGGACAGAACAGCAGGTAAACGAGTCACGCCACATTGCGAAGCAATTGGGCTTACCAAGGCCGGGAAACGCATTGATGTCGCGATCTGGTCTACTTCCATCAATTATTTTGATAGGCAGGCGATCCTGGCATTTGTCATGGATGAGACTGAGAGCAAGAGTCTCCGCTCCCAACTTTTCCAGTCTCAAAAGATGCAAGCGGTAGGAACTCTCGCCGGAGGGATTGCCCACGATTTTAACAACTTGCTTACCATTATCCTAGGTTTTTCCGAGTTGCTTCTTATCGGTAAGCATCAACGAGACCCGGATTATGCAGATCTTCAGACAATACAACAGACGGCCCGAAATGGGAGCGACCTGGTTCAAAGAATACTCACGTTCAGCAGGAAAAGTGAAATCGATCCGGTCCCCCTCGATCTGAACCATGAAATTGAGCAGTTCACAAAGCTTTTGTCTCGAACGATCCCGAAAATGATCGAGATCGAACTGGTCCTTTCCGAAGGACTGGCCACAGTTAACGCTGATCCAACCCAGCTTGAGCAGGTTCTCATGAACCTTGCAGTGAATGCGAAAGATGCCATGGCGGACGGGGGCAAACTAACCATTGAAACGAAAAACGTGGTTCTAGACGAAGAATATTGCAGTCGACACCTCGGAGCGAAGCCGGGTGATCATGTCCTGCTTTCCGTTTCGGATACCGGCCACGGTATGGATAGGGAGACTCTGAGTCACATATTTGAACCTTTTTACACCACCAAAGAAATAGGACGGGGAACAGGTCTGGGGCTGGCTATGGTTTACGGCATTCTCAAACAACATGACGGACATGTGACGTGCGACAGCGAACCCGGGATAGGGACCACATTCAAAATCTATTTGCCGGCAATGAAGACCGAAACCAAAGAGCTACCCCTTACAGATGAGGTGGAACTCTCAGGCGGTACGGAGACAATTCTGCTGGTGGATGATGACAAGATAATAAGGGACTTGACAAAGAGGATCCTGGAGCAACGCGGCTACACTGCACTTACCGCAGCCAACGGGAAAGAGGCTTTGAATCTATATAAGAAAGAGGGGAAAAGAATCTCGTTGGTAATTCTCGATTTGGTAATGCCGGAAATGGGCGGCAAGGAATGCTTGAAAGAGCTTCTGAAAATTGATCCACGAGTGAAAGTCCTAATATCCAGTGGGTATGCCTCCGGCGGCTCCCCTCGCCAGGCCATCGAACTCGGAGCCGTAGGCTTTGTCAGGAAACCATATGACATCAGACAAATGCTGCAAGTAGTTCGCAAGATCGTCGATCAAAACTATTAAGAAAACAATTGCGATAATGACCGGATAAATCCGCTTCGATTTGAAGTATCATAACAAGAGCCCTGCAAGGGCGGCTGAGAGTAGCCTGGCGATTCATCGCCAGGTACGTGTGTCCAGCGACTTGCAAGTCCCCTTGAGGACGACAGATTCGCGCATTTTCGCCATGTTCCGCCGTCCCTACAGGACTTCGTCGGATTCATCGAATCGGTGTACCTGGCGATTCATCGCCAGGCTACTCTCAACGGTCCCCATGGGACCGTTAGCGCGCAAATCAAAACCCAACTCAATCCTTGCGGAGCAAAAGGAACAATCCATAATCATAAAGGATGTTAAAGGGTCAAATTTTGCAGAAATTTCTCAAAAAATAGCGCCTCTTTCCGCCTACGTGTTTGTGAGAGTCTCCCGGAATTGATTACGCGAGGCCTGAGAAGGTTTGTGGTTGACTGGGAAAGCCGAGGCGGGGTATGCTGAAGCCAAAGCATCCCTCATCAACATAAATACGGTTTTTCATGTTTCTTGCCCCCAAAGATCCATTCGGAAGGTCTCTCGGTGTCAGGAATGTCTTGCCGCGGGCTGATTCCAGACTATAACGCTTCAAAATTGGCAAAGCCCTTGCTGTTTTTACCAGCAAAAAGGCGACTGTTCAAAGCGACTGGTGGCCGTTTCTTATGCTTCAACTCAAGGCATTCTTCCTAAAGGAGGTGTAACGAGAAACAGATGGACGTCCAGGCCAAAATGAAGAACAACGGCAAGATCATGAACCTGTCCGAGGCGGCAAGCCTGGTGAAAGACGGGGATCAGGTAACTCTGGGCGGGTTTACTTCGTCCCGGAACCCGATGGCTCTGGTCAGAGAAATTATTCGTCAAGGCAGAAAAGAACTTTATTTGGTGGCTCATTCCCATGGACAGGACTTAGACCTCCTCATTGGCGCAGGATGTGTAAAGCGAGTGGAAATAGCTTACGGAGCAGTGGCCCGTTTTGCGCCAACCGCCATTCGCTTTAGAAAGGCGGTATGCGCGGGACAGATTGAAGTCGAGGACTACACCAATCTCCAGATGACCCTGAGATTTATGGCCGGAGCTATGGGTTTGCCTTTCATACCCACTATTTCCGGTCTGGAAACTGATATTGTGAAAATTCCCGGCTTTCCGGAAGAATCACGCGGTAAGGGCAAAGTTTCCAAGTACAAGCTCAAAATAATTAAAAATCCATGGGATGAGGAAGATGGCAACGTGGTGCTCCTCCCACCTTTGAATCCCGATGTAGCACTGCTCCATGCTCAATATGCCGGTGAAGACGGCACCATTCGAATCAAAGGGCTCACTTTTGCGGACTTGGAAGAAGCAAAAGCCGCCAACAAGGTTATTGTCAGCTGTGAAGAAATTCTCCCGACGGCGTATCTGCGCCAGGACCCAGATCAGAACAGCCTTCCCCATTTTCTCGTCGATGCCGTAGTGCAGGCGCCTTTTGGAGCCCACCCCACCAGTTGCCTGTATTTCTACGATTATGACCCACGTCACCTAGCCTTGTATAGGAAGATGGCGTCAGATGACGCCGGCTTTCAAAGGTATCTCGATGAATGGGTTTATCCATTTGATACCCAGGAACAATACCTGACTAAAGTTGGAATGGAAGACCTTCTCAGAATAAAAGCCAATCCGGTTCTCGGCTACAAGCCTGGTCTGGATAGACGTTAGGAGGGCTTAATGGCCAAATATGTCCAGCGAGAAATCATGGCAATTTGTGCAGGCCGGCTAATCGAGGATGGGAACATAGTATTTGCCGGCACGGGAATATCCATGTTGGCCGCCACAGTCGCTAAACGCATCCACGCCCCTGGCTCCGTGGTCATCTTCGAAACCGGTGGAATCGATCCCTCCTTGGACGAGCTTCCGCTGTCAGTTGCGGACGGACGAGTTATGGCTGGGACTTCGGTCAATTCAGGCCTTGCCGACGCTCTGACGCTTGTGGGGCATCCCAGATTCCGGACGATCGCTTTTCTTGGCGCAGCTCAAATTGATAGGTACGGAAATCTCAACTCTACCTGTATCGGGAATTATCATTCCCCAAAAATTCGATTCCCCGGATCCGGCGGCGCATGTGACGCGCTCAGTACGGCGTCCGCGACAATAGTCTTTATGGCCCATGACAAGAAACGATTCGTCGAGGCATTGGACTATCGCACCAGCCCGGGATGGCTCACTGGGGGCGATTCACGTAAAAAAGCCGGTTTTAAACGCGGCGGACCTCTCGCGGTGGTAACCGATCTCGGGCTTATGAAGTTTGATGATGAAACCAAAGCGATGTACTTGGCCGAGTACTATCCGGGGGTTACTCCTCAAATGGTAGTCGACAATACCAGCTTTAACATAGACACGAGTCGCGCTGTGCCCTTCGTCCCTCCCACGGACGAGGAACTGCGAATACTGACCCAAGAGGTGGATCCGCAGCGCTTGATCCTGGGCCCTCCTGTGTGATTCCGCGGGGAAGCCTCGTCCCAAGATGCGATACCCAATGCCAGCAAAGAGAATACTGAGCTATCAAATCCCCAGGTAAGCTGCCTCGATGTGATCGTTGTCCGGGAATTCCTGGAAAGTTCCACCCATAGTGATGCGACTGTTCTCCAGGACATAAGTGCGGCCGGACATGCTAAGTAAGATACGTCTGCGTACTCGACATCGAGCACTATACCTCTAACTTAACAAGTGGTACCAAGCGGTTGCAAAACCTCAATGGAAGAAAAGAATAATGCAATATTTTGTAGGGGCGGTTCGTGAACCGCCCGAAATCAGGGCGCTTCTCGAAGCGCCCCTACTGTATCACATGTGTATTCAGAGGTTTTGCAACCACTTG
>DATJPW010000198.1:0-9437 GCA_035506215.1 Desulfomonilaceae bacterium | reverse complement strand
CACATTCAGGCAGTCGGGGGGTTACGGTGGTTTGATCAGAGGCTGTGAAATAGACGTCGACACGCTGCCCGCGGACGAAGCCGCTGAAGTCCGGAGTTTGGTGAAAAGCAGCGGCATTCTCGGGGCTAGAAGCGCACGCTCGAAGGCAGCGCGTGATGTATTTAACTACAGCATCACCGTCGAGACGAGTTCAGGCGCGCATCAGGTCGAATTCGATGATACGACGGTACCTGCGGGCGTCGTTCCGCTCCTGGATTATCTCAGGAGCAAATCAGGTCCACGCCCTCCAGACTGAATTGCTCGAGGCGCCGGGTTCTTTAATGAGCACGGTTGCTGGATTTCATGGAATACGGCAGTCGCTAGCCGGCGCACATCACGAGATCGCGTAGGCAGAACGTTTGTTTGGGCCCTTCTCTGTTCTGCAATAAGGGCCGAGCAGTCGGGGCTATTCGTCATATTTCTTGGCGTATTCTGCGTCGTCGTAAAGCCCTTGCCCATATCGGTCCTTGCCGTAGCCTTTTATGATTTCTTGACCTGCAGGGGATGCCACAAAGTCGATGAACCTGGCCGCAGTCGCGGCCCCTGGGGTTGTTCCGACCGGCTGGCACAGGGTGTGGTACGTGTTTACGAGGAACTTGTCACCCCGGCAGAGTATCTTAAGGCCAGGAACGTCCTTGTGTTCGGCAACCCAGGTACTGCTGTCCGTCATGAAGTAGCCCTTCTCGTCATTGGCTTTCTTGAGGGTCGCGGTCATGAAATCCTTAGTGACCACATACCAATCACCTGAGGGAGAAACCCCGGCCTTCTGCCAAATTTCCATCTCTTTTTTGTGGGTTCCCGAGTTATCACCACGGGAAAAAAATTTCGCCCGAGCAGAAGCTATCTTGGAATAGGCATCGGCAGCGCTCTTGGCCTCCGAGATCTTTGCCGGATCAGCCGGAGGTCCCACGATGAAGAATTCGTTGGACCCTATGAGTATTCTCTTCGTGGCCCATCCCTCTTCAATGGCCTTCCTTTCCGCTGCCGGAGCATGGACCATGATCATGTCCACCTGCTTATCCTTGAGGAGCTTCAAAGATTCTCCAGACCCTGCCTTTCGCCAGCACATGCTTGCATCGGCCGAAGCAGCAAAGGCTTCTGCCAGGACCTTTAACAAGCCCAACTCGCCGGGACTTCCCGTCGCAAGCGAGAACTTACTCTGTCCCTTCCCATACAAGCCTTCGCATTTCTCCTCTCCCTGGACCGCGCTGACAAGAACGAAGAACATGCAGATAAAGACGAGGAGCGATTTTTCAAAGATAACTGTCACGACGAATCCCCTTTCTGTCGCCAGACGACCTCTGTTAATGGAGCTCGGCGAACAAGCCCAGACACTTGGAGATATCATTCAGGATGTTGATTCTCTACAGTTTGGGATGTGATACACGGTTTGGAGTGACTCCTTGATGATTTTAGCAACCTTCTCGATTATGCGCGACTTAGAATGTGATGCGATCCGGAGCCGGTCACCTGTGATGCCGGATAATATGTTGATAAGCTTCTCGGATTAACTGAAATTTCTCGTTGGCAAATTCTATAAAATCAGCCGGCAGTCCCTTGCCCTGGATTACGTCAGGATGGTACTGTTTGACTAAAGTGCGATATTTTGCCTTTATAACTTCAATGCTGTCTGTCTTCTTGCACTCCAGAACAGCGTAATATTGGTCAACAGACGAGGTTGGCGGTTCCTCGTGCTCGTTGCCGCCATATTTGTTGAAATCCGCTCCATATACTCTCAGCAGAGTTAAGATCACGTCCAATCCTTTCTCAAACGCTGTGTCAGCGGCCGTCTTGCCATGCTTGTTCTTGGCATTGACATCGGCCCCAGCATCAATGAGAAAGTGGGCCATTTCTAAACTTCCATTTTCGACGGCTCCCATCAAAGCGGTCTTTCCCGTCGCCGTGCTTCTGGAATTTATCTCGGCTCCATAGCCCAGAAGCAATCTTACCACCTCAAATTTGCCGCTCTCAGCCGCCCTCATCAGCGCCGTTTTTCCACTGACGCCGCCGGTAATATTGACTTCAGCCCTCCTCATCAAGAGAATTCGCACGGTGTCAACATGCCCGCCCGCAGATGCCAGCATTAAGCCTGTTTTGCCACCCGGCCTCCTTGTCGCGTTGACATTGATCCCCGCACTTATTAGACGCGTGACTTCATTCACATCGCCCGATTCGCAGGCCAGTAGAAACCTTTCTAAGGGCGGCAACCCTCGTTTCGACCCCGAGTGGGTGTTCCATCTGGAGTGCGAGTGCCTGCCGACCTTGGATCTTCCGGAAAGTCTTGCTAAGTGTTCGCCGGTTTTAGACCCCCGAAATCCGAATCGCCCTTTGATCTTAAACTGAACGTAAAATGCGACCATCAGGACGACAAAGCCTATCCCGCACAACATGATTAAATCGGTAAGAGCCTCACCAGAATCCATCGCAAGCCAACATCCGTAACCCGTTTTGAGAAGATTCAACGGGGATTACGCGGCGGTCCTGCCATTTTCGGAGACTTTAGGGCTTACTGAGCTGTGGCGAAATGCGTCCCTTGACTCCGAAAAAGCCGACTGTGGCTTCCCAGAAGGCCAAGAGAGGCAAAACCGTCGTCATGTGGATAAGGAAACCAAATTTAAGCTGTTTTTTGTTTTGAGCATACTTCTCTATGGGCATCAGGGTCAATCAAAAAAGTTGTGGTTTTCTCATATGATAGAGGGATGCTTGTTAGAATCAATTCTGGACGGCCTCTCGCTGGTGTCCGCTCGTGTGCCTCAGCAATGTGTGTTTGGAGACTCAGAGCGGCTGGAGTATCTTTCGATGACCGTCAAAAGTTTCTGGAGCAGAAGGTGTCCCCAAATTAGCAATTGCGAGGCGAAGTCAGATTTGACGAAAAAATAACATACAGCTCATACAGGACTCACAAGAGTGCGTTTTTTGTTCTCATCTCCGAGAATCACAGCCACATGGAGGTCTGCCGCATGAGAACTTCATTTAGAGTTTTGTTGCTGATTGCACTTTTTGGTAGTCTGTTTCCGTTAACAGCCATAAGTGCTGAAAGGGGACATCCTGAACAAGTGACAGTCAACGGAAGGACCTATGCCTGGCCCAGTTCTCCAGTAGTTGTGGTTTGCATTGACGGTGGAGATCCGGAATATGTGAATGCTGCTCTTGAAAAAGGGCTACTCCCAAATATGAAAAAGTTCATGGACGAAGGCTTTTCTGGAGTGGCTTCCGGGGCCATGCCGAGCTTCACTAATCCGAACAACATCTCAATTATTACCGGCATGCCTCCTTCGGTACACGGGATTTCAGGAAATTATTTTCTCAATCCGGAGACGGGCAAAGAAGTCATGATGAATGAACCTGAATTTCTGAGAGTGGATAGCATACTGGCTGAGTTTTCCAAACATGGAGCGAAGGTGGCGGCTATTACTGCGAAGGACAAATTGACCAGGCTTCTCAGACACAAAATTAAGGACGGGATCACCTTTTCCTCCGAGAAAGCCGACAAATGCAATATGAAGGCGAATGGGATAGACAACTGCTTGGAATATGTGGGAAAACCTCTGCCGGATGTTTATTCAGGCGATCTCTCCCTTTTTGTGCTTGAGGCCGGTGTAAAAATCCTTGAGCGAGAAAAGCCTGACATAATGTACCTGTCATTGACCGATTATATACAGCACAAATATGCCCCTGGAACAAAAGAGGCAAACGAGTTCTATCATGCTCTTGACAATGCTTTCGGTCGCTTGGCCGCGGCAGGCGCACTTGTCGCCTTGACCGGTGATCATGGAATGAACGATAAGTCTAATCCTGACGGCTCGCCAAAAGTTGTCTATTTGCAGGACGTTCTTGATAAAAAATTTGGAAACGACAAGACAAGAGTTATTTTGCCTATCACCGATCCATATGTTGCGCACCACGGCTCTCTGGGATCACTTGCAATGGTTTTTTTTCGTGAACAAATGTCGCCTGCAACGGTTACGGATGTGCTCACTAAGTTGCCTGGGGTAGAACTCGCGTTGGATCGTGAGTCTGCGGTCAAAAGGTTCGACCTTCCATCGGATCGCATCGGGGACATCATAGTCGTAGGCGATAAGGGGACTGTGCTGGGGACGAAGAAGGAGAGTCACGATCTATCCCAATTAGGAGGAATGCGGTTGCGCTCACACGGGGGCCTCGCCGATAGCAACGTTTCTTTCATACTCTCTCGAAAACTGAACAGCAATTATGAAGGCATTTCCAAGTCTCGGCAATTGCGCAATTACGATATCTTCGACTTCGCTCTCAACGGAGTCAAATGAGGAAGCGTATCCCTAACCGTCGATAACTGATTCCCACAAAAGTCAAGCACATAGAGATCGCATCGCCCTTCGCTACCTACTTATACCGGTCACCGTAGCGACTTTGCGCGCCGGTCTGCCAATTGAGTAAGGTGTCCCCATCAGAATTCAGAATTACAAGAACAGAATTACACGCGTATGCTAAAATCTCTGCGGTATCTTAATTCGAGGAAGTCAGCTATGGGCGATTCCCAAAAAAGCAGCCTGAATCAGCAGATCAAGACGGAAGAGGCAACGACCGCGGAAGACAATCCAGTGTTTCAAGCGCTTGCTAAGGTACTTGAAAATCAAGAATCCGTCTGCACTTGTCGGTTGATGTCGGAACTGTACAGCCTAACAGAGAAAGAACCACCCGCTGACGACGGTGAACGTGAACCATGATGGAGCAAGAACTCGCTAAGAGTATAATGCCGCAGAGCAAAGTGTCATCGCTTTTTTTGCAAGAATACCCACACCTGACCCTCCTGAGCTGAGAAAATGGTCCAGAATTGATTTGATGAAGACTCAATAGATTCCCGGGAAGACAGAGGGATGGACACGTCGGTGATGGATGGCGATGCACCTAATTCGAGGACATCATTCTTACCCACTGAGAATCCATTGCACGAATTGTGGACGCATGTTGGGACGCGAGTTTGGTATTAAGCCTCCCTGGAAAATTGATAAAACTGTAAAAGTTAGCGATATTTTATTCCTATATTAGTACAACGCGCTATAATACAGGGTTATGAACGGCCGCAGGAATCCAGGCACTGAGATCTGGGTTGGCGGGTCGATTGAGGAGAGCAATGAGTTAAGTCGCACTGCGAGAATGAAGCCGGACAAGGTGGAGCGCCGAAGATTCGCCTGTACGAGCTTATGAGTCGCTACCACGAGTCACCAGAGACATTCCTGCGCGCGACCTATAGGAATACTGGAGTTGATTGGAAGATTATTCCGGATAACATCGGCAAATCGGGAAAACGATGGCGATGTTAAGGTTGGACTGCGAGCGCTACTCTGCGACGCTGTTTGCTCGCAGCTCATGGATAGCCTTACCGGCGGAGCGTTTCTGGTTGCCTTTGCCCTCTTGCTGGGCGCTTCGAACACTGTGGTCGGACTGCTGGCAGCCGTGTCACCGTTGATGCAGTTGTTCCAGATCCCGGCGGTCTACCTTGTTGAGCGGTCACCGTCGCGTAAGGCGCTCGTAGTGCGCAACTCGGTCTTGAGCAGGATTTCATGGCTGGTCATCGCAGTAATTCCGTGGCTTGTGGCACCCGAGCAAAGAGTACACGTCCTGCTTATGTGTCTTTTTCTTTTTTTCGGCCTGGGGACCATTTCTGCTTGTGGCTACAATCCTTGGATACGTGACTTTGTCCCGCAAGACATTATGGGGCGGTTCTTCGGCAAGTCCTTGGCCATCGCCACGGCCGCGGGCGCGATGATGGCCTTGGCGGCCGGTGCGTGCATCGAGATGGGAAAGTCGCATGTGACCAGCCAATTTGTTCCTTACAGCGTATTATTCCTGCTCGGGGGGCTTGTTGGTCTGTCAGGCGTGTACTTCCTGTCGCGGGTTCCCGAGCCCAGCGTGAGGACCCGTAGGACCCAAGGCACGTTCGAGGCATTGCGCCAGCCGTTCCGTGACCTCAACTTCCGCCGACTTCTCATATTTCTCGGCATCTTGTTCTTTGCAATGAACGTGTCCGGCCCGTTCTACGTGGTGTATATGCTCAAGCGGCTCGAGTTGTCGATGGGGTTAGTGATCGGTCTCGGGGTTCTCAGCCAGATTATGAGCGTAATGTGCTTCCGCATCTGGGGAAGGGCCGCGGACAATTTCAGCAATAAGTCGGTGCTCATTGTGTCCGGCTACATGTATATGATCGCCGTTCTGCTTTGGCCGCTTCTGCTGATCTCTGAAAGCTATTTTTTTATGATCCCGTTACTCGTGGTCGTTCACGTGCTCACGGGTATCTCGGCTGCCGGGGTCAATCTCTGCACAGGGAACATTGCCCTCGTGGCGGCTCCGCATGGCCAGGCCACAGGCTTCTTGGCGGTGAACACTCTAGTGCATGGCGTTGCCGCATCCACGGCGCCGATTCTTGGGGGAATCATTGCCGATAGGTTGACTGAACAGCACTTGTCTGTCCTGACGGAATGGTTGTCGACGAACATTGGCTCTTTCCTTGTTCTCCCAATCTCCAGCCTGTTAGGGATCCACACCCTCTTCTTCCTCACGGCGATTATCGGGTTGTACGCAATGCACCGCTTACGCACGTTTCATGAAGAGCGTGAGGTCGAAGGGAAGGTAGTGGTCGCACATCTCTTGGCCGAAGCTAGAAAGGCCGTCCGACATATATCCAAAGTCGCCGGACACCGATATCTGCACATCTTCCCCTCCGCCACTGCCGAGAAAACGGTTTCGGACCGATCCCGAGCACACATTGGGAGGCAATGATTGCTGAAGCTCATGGGGAAGGTGTCACCGGCGTCGCCTGTGGCTGGAAAGACTGAAGGTGTTTCCGGTTACAAAGCCTCAACCACTAAACTTTGATAGCTTCTAGCGTTCGAAGCCTTGCTGACCTCTACCGTGCCCAGTAATTCTCCCCGCCGCTGATCTTTTACAGGGCTCAATGTTAGCGATATTTCGACAATGTCGCCGGCTTTAGTTCTCAGGCGAGTTTCATAATTGCGGACACGTCCTGATTCCTTAACCTCATCAAGAATCTTTTGCCGCTCGGCCGCCTCCACCCACAGTTCGGAAACGTTTTGGCCCTGTAATTCCTCTGCCGTGTATCCGAGGATTCTCTCAGCGCCCGTACTGAACTTTACGATACGCGACTCAGGGTCGGTGGCTATAATAATATCTTCCGAACAACAAAGAATTCCTTCCAAGTAACTGTTGGCCGAGGTTCTCCGTCTTAATTCATCATCCAAGACCCTGAATTTCTCTTGGTACAGTTCTTCGCATCGTCTCAGCTTCGCTTCCAGATCGTCGATTTTGTCCTGTTGACTTTTTTCTAGAAGCATTTGTGCCAATCCCACCATTTTGTCCCTCTCTTGGCTGATGTTCTCGACGAAAAACCCCTGATGAACAAAATAACGTTTATGGCTTCACAGCATGAACAATGACTCGTAGTATGCTGATAGCGTGCCATAATGTCCTAACAAAGTCAAACCAAATGGCGGAGGTCTCAACGCACCGGGCAGTCCTCATGCGATGAGGCTGGAGGCATTGAATCGCACCTCCGGGGGACACCATACTTGATGTGGTGAGGTAGGGCATACCTTTCGGAATACTAGTACCCCACCGAATGACCGGTTCAAGGCCAGCGAGGAAGGGCTATCGAACAAAATTCGTCGAATCAGCCCGGCCGACTTGACGCTTTGATGGTGCTGTCTGATCAGGCGCGACCGGATTTGAGCCAGCACGACCTGAGAAGACGGACAGCTATATTAACTATGGCTTATTATTTGTGAAATGCCGCGAAACATACTAAACCACTATCGGCTCACTAAAAACGCGCGGAATTGAGGTCAGAGGCCTGGCGCTCGCATATCCATGACTGATCTCATCGGAAACAGCTCGACCACAACCCCAATGCTATAAAGAGAAGCGCACAAGGTGTCATAGAAGCCAATACGCCTGCCCAAATCAAATCAGCAAAAGTACTGTCGGAACCATTCGGAGCGGGTAATGTTCTGCTCAAGAGATAAAGATTCGGGAGCCAGGCAATTGCAATGTGGAATGCCGCTGACGTGGAGAACAAGGCAGCAAACAACAGCCTCTTGCTTTCCAGTTGCGGGGTTGCGTATGGTGCTACCAGCGTGAAAGCCAGAGCCAACGAAATAGACATGATAATGGTCTCGGCAACAGCGGTACCGAGCACCGAACTCACAGAGAGTCTCTGACCTTTAGGCCGAAACAGCCGGAGGCACGCTGACTTGGACAGTGCACTTACAGAAGCGGCCGCCGCTGAACCGACCACCGCTGACGCTGCAAAGAAAGCCGGCAGAAGCTCTATCATGGCGGTCACCACTATCACGGCTGCACAGCTCGATCAAGCGCAGACCAGCACGACTCTCAGATGGATGGTGAAAGCGACGGTGCGTACTGCCGGTTGAGTAAGATGTCTCCAGATTTGGGGGCGTGGTCTATCTAAAATCTGAGCTCTATGTAGCCTGCCACCGACTGCTGGTCGGACCAAATCTTGGCCCCGTCCCAAGTCTCTCCGACTCCGGTGTCCCACCAATTGTGCGAGCAAGCAGTAGTTACCAGTCGCTTGAAGTCCCATTCCAGACGGAGGCTCATGGAGTTGCTCACGGGGAGGCTCACACCCGCAAGCAGGTGCCAGCAATCGCCTCTTCCGTTATCAGTATATCTGAATAGGCCTCGCAACAGATGCCAATCGTCCTGGTCTGCCTTCAGCCAAGCGTAGTCAGCCTGCAAGGCCACAAGAAGAGGGCCGAACCATACACAAGATTTAGCGCCAAAGTAGAAATGCAGAAAGGCGAAGCTATCGTCAAACACGTCGCCTGGTAGTGGTTCCGTAGGGAACTGCGAATGACGAAGTCCCCATTGAAATCCGTCACCTGCAATAAAATGAAATCTCTGGTACCTCACGCCCACTACAGGTCTAAGCCTCACAATGGACCAGTAGGGAACTTCCCAGTCCACATTGATGTCCAGCCAATAGCCGCCGGTCATACGATTCTTCGATTCGCTGAAAGCTGTCTTTTGATCTGGCGGATAGACCCCATCCTCCCAATCACTATCCTGCATTTTCAGGTTAATCCCCTCGTTCAGGCGACACCAGACCTCCGCGTTGAAGGACACGTTGTTGTAGGTTTGGTTGAACTGAATGCCGCCAAACCAGTTGTCTATGGGAAATTCCAGTCGGCTTTTGCCGACGTTGCCCGGCGCATAAGGGTACTCGTAGGACGCGAAGCTGTTGATAAATTTTCTAATCCCGGGATGGGGCTATCCGATTGACTCTCCCACCCACTATATATTGTGGTTGTCGGGGTTGTTGATCTCTTCTAGGTATCTGTGTTTACAAACCTCGCAACACCAGCATCCCTTCGCAGTTTTGCGTC
>DATJPW010000197.1:0-18342 GCA_035506215.1 Desulfomonilaceae bacterium | reverse complement strand
TTTTCTTTTCAAAGCTTCGGTTTCGTTCTATCTGTTCCACCCCGTCACTCCGATCAAGTAATAGGGCTCTTCCATGAAAGGAAAATAAACGCATCGGTTATCGGGAAAGTTATTAAGGAGTCCAAAATCAAGATCATGCGTGGGTCCGATGTGGAAACCCTCTTTGATTTTACGAAGGACAAGATCACCGGCATCGTTTATCAACCGCCGTCTGCACATTGACCATTAGAATTCAAGAATTCCGTGCGATGACACAATGATCAGTTCGCCTGACGACAAGTATCGGATCTGTTCATCGTCAGCGAAAATGGGAATTGAAAAGGGGTTTTGTTGAGCGACAGTTTGGGACATTGAGATCGGAGGAATGATCTTGACGCGCCCGCTGGCTCCGGATAGTAGGCCCAGGCCGAGACGGGATAGGAGTAGGCAGGGTAGGGCACGTGTGAGATAAATTCGAGAAGCTTATCGGAGGAAATTCGGAGCTGCAGTTAGTCAGACGGCGGTGCGCCCGTGCTTCGCGGTTTTTGTGTCGGCGCTAAGCACTCATCGCAAACGAATGACGTGCATTGAGATATGGAAAGGATCTACCTTAGCACGACTGGGTCAGGTAATGCAGGAACCACAAAGAATTCTGACATCCGGCCTGCTGTAACGGCTAACTGACCGGAATCGGAGCAGGGCGGACCATTGGTCGCAGCCCTGCTCCGGAACAGATTTCGCTTGCGAAAAGATGAATTGGAAAAGCTCATCCGAGATGCGTCAGAAAGCAGCCATACCCGCAAGTCCTTGACGATCATGCACTGGACCGACAGTTTCGGCATCAGTGGCGGAGCGCAGTGTCCTCCTTTGGATGCTGCTGCTACTCTGCACTCCTCCTTGTCCCCCTAAAGTTATTTCAAGACCTCTGCACCGGGTTTTGCAGCCTGACCATCTTGCGCACTCGAAGCGCCCGAAACCCCGATTGCACCCACGATCTTGCCGTCCATGAAGAGAGGAATTCCCCCCTCCACAGCTACAGCGCCTTCCAGATGCAGGATACGGAGTCCTTCCCCACCGGCAGCCAGCGCGTCCTGGAATGCCTTTGTCGGCCGCTTGTATATGGCAGCCGAGCGCGCTTTATTGATCGCCACAGCGGAGCTGGCAACCTGAGTCCCGTCGATCCTTTCGAAATAGACCAGATTGCCGGACGTGTCCGTGATTGCCACAGCCATGGTCCAATTGTTTTTACGCATCTCAGCTAGAGCCGCGGCCGCCGCCTTTTTTGCGTTCTCTAGGCTAATGGGTGGGCCGTACGGGTTTGGCATCTGTGCGGTCGCGATTGAACCGGAGAATACCAACACGAAAAGAATAGCGGTGACGACAAGTCTCTGTAACATGCTAGTTCCCTCCTTTTCATCTACTTTCTCAGAACACAGTAGCAGCCCCAAATACGACAAAAACGCATTATGCCCAAAAAGTGGTTCATATTCCGGGGCAGGTCAATATTACTCGGCTCCACTTCTACACGTCTGATCCCGAGGTTCGTTACTCGTGTAGGTAAGCCTGAACGAACCTTGAACTCCTTGTCGTCGGGCTCAAAGGCCCAGATAAGCCTTGCGGACTGCCGGCTCGGCTAAGAGTTCCTTACCGGAACCTGACAACGCTACCCGACCGGACTCCAAAACGAATCCCTTATGGGCCACTGACAATGCGTGCTCGGTGTTTTGTTCCACCAAAAGAACCGTCACTCCTAACTGGTTCACCTTCTCTACAACCTGAAACATCTCTTCCACCAGGAACGGGGCCAATCCCAGAGAAGGTTCGTCGAGCATTAGGAGTTTGGGCGCCGCCATGAGACCTCTTCCGATAGCTACCATCTGTTGCTCGCCACCGGAGAGTGTGCCGGCGATTTGTTTTTTCCGACTCTTGAGGGCGGGGAAAACGGAAAACACCTCTTCCAGCCTCTGACCGCGTTGATTGAGAGAAGAGGAGTATCCTCCAAGGAGGAGATTGTCCAGCACCGTCATCTCCGGGAAGAGCTTGCGTCCCTCCGGCACATGAATCAACCCACGGCGGACGATTTGCGCCGGAGTGGCCTGTTCCAGATGCGTGCCTTCAAAAATAATAGTGCCGCTCACGGGCCTGATGAGCCCCGAGATTGTTTTGAGCATGGAAGTCTTACCCGCGCCGTTGGCCCCAACAAGGGCAACGATCTCCCCAGCGCCTATGCTGAGGGAAACGCCCCACAGCGCTTGGACTTTTCCGTAAGCCACTTGAAGGTTTTCAATCTGCAGCATGAGGCTGGGCTCGCTTACCGAGATAGGCGGCGATGACGTCCGGATTTTGCACCACCTCTTGAGGGGTTCCATCCGCTATCTTCGCGCCGTAGTTTATAACTACTACTCGATGAGAGGTGTTCATTATTGCCCTGAGTACGTGTTCCACCCAGATTATTGTGACGCCATCGCGACAGATCTCGCTGATCAAGCGGGCCGCTTGGTCCACTTCGGTGGCATTGAGCCCTCCCATGGGTTCATCCAGCAGCAGCAATTTGGGACCAGTGGCCAATGCCCGGGCTATCTCCAGTCTCTTCTGTTCGCTTAGAGTCAAGTCATTGGCCAAGCTGTTGATCTTTGCCGTCAATCCCATTTTCTCGATTATACGGAGAGCCTCGGCTTGAGCTTGGCGCCGCATGGCGAAGCGGAGGAAAGCAGCCAGAGTCACATTCTCCAGAACGCTTAGATTGCGGAACGGCTTCACTATTTGAAAAGTGCGTGCCACCCCTTTCCGGGTAGTGGCATACGGCTTGAGCCCCACTAGACTCTCTCCCTGAAGAAGTATTTCGCCGGCGCTCGGAGGAAGGAATCCTGCCACCATGTTGAAGACCGTCGTCTTGCCTGCACCGTTGGGTCCTATGAGGCCTATGATGGATCCTTTCTCGACTGCGAACGAGAGATCGGCCACAGCTTTCAGACCTCCGAAGGACTTGGTTAGACGTTTCACCTCGAGCATGGGTTCAGCCATTTTGCACCCCCACCCGATTCCCAATTAACTTGCGCACGCGGCCCCAAATTCCTTCCGGCATATAACGGATTGCTACCATCATGAACAGTCCGTAGAACACCAGGTGACCCCACAGGAAGTGAGTCCGGAAGGTTTCACCCAAGGTAACGAGGAAGACCGCGCCGATGAACGGGCCGATCACTGTAGTCAGCCCTCCCACCACGGCTATAAAGACCATCTCGACGGAGAGTGAGATGGAGAAGACCGCGTCCGGATCGACGTAGCGCAGGTACATAGCGTAAAAGCCGCCCCCGACCCCTGCAACAAACGCGGACAAGGCCAGTGCGGACACTCTTGCTTGCACCGTATTAATTCCGATAGCTTCAGCGCTGTCAATGTCCTCACGTATGGCCAGGAGATACGCGCCCAAGCGACTACGGGCGAGTAGGAAAGTTATCCCGAGTGCCCCGGCAGCGATCAGAGCGATAATATAGTAAAAGGGTGTTTTGCTCTCCCAGTTGAGCGGCTCGCCCCACAGGCTCACGGGAGGCAAAGTGGTTATCAACAAGCCTACCGGGCCGTTGGTCAGAGACTCCCAGTTAAGGGCCACCAATCGAACTATTTCAGCAACCGCCAGGGTCGAAAGTGCGAAGTACGGGCCGCGCAGCCTGAAGCAGATCAGGCCGATAGGCAGTGCGATAAGAGCGGATACCAACCCGCCTAACACGATCCCGTACCATGGGGATATCCCGAGGTTGAGATACAGTATCATGGTGGAGTAGGCCCCGACCCCCAGGAATGCAGAGTGGCCAAACGAGACCTGGCCCGCGTATCCGCCCAGGATGTTCCACGCTACGCCCAGAACAGTCCACATGAGGACCATAATCATCAGATGCACATAGAATGGGTCCGTGACGATCAATGGAGCGATCAGAAGCGCAACCAAGGCTAGCACTGTGAAAACGGTTTTCATGACTTGCCCCCTCCCAAAAGGCCGGCAGGTCTAAACAGCAGCACCAGCAAGAAGATGACAAAACCGATGGCATCCTTATAGGGGACGGATACATATACTGCGCCCAAGGATTCCGCGAGGCCTAATATCAGCCCTCCGGCAATAGCTCCCGGTACCGAGCCCAGTCCACCCAAAACCACTATCACGAAGCACTTTGCTACAAGGATTTCGCCCACGGTGGGATACAGGTACAGTGAAGGAGCGAGGAGCACTCCCGCGCCACAAGCCAGGGCGGTCCCCAGGCCAAAAGTGATCATGGAGATGCGACCGACGCTAATGCCCATCAAAGCCGCCGCCTCGGGTTCCTGACTGGTCGCCCGAACCGCCCTCCCGGTATCCGTGTGCACGAGAAACCAATAGAGACCTGCCGTAACCAGGATGGCCAAACCGAAGGCGATTGCGAGCGGGATCGGGACCGCGATACCCATCGGCCGCAGAGGCATTATCGCATACGGCAATTTGATGGTGCGGTAATCGCCGCTCCAAATCAGCAGGGCCAGGTTGGCCACGAAAAGCGATAATCCGGCTGTATACAGCAGAGTGTTCAGTTCACCGGCCGGGACTATCTTCCTGAGCAAGAATCGATATATGAACAGGCCGCCCAGGAAACCAGCCGGCACCCACAGCACAATGGAAAGAAAAGGATCCATTTTCCAGGAAGCATGTGCCCAGAAGGCCCCATACATTCCCAGCATAACCATGTCGCCGTGGGCCATATTGATGATACGCATGACGCCGAACACGATGGTCAGGCCCACGCCGATCATGGCATATAGGGACCCCGTAAGCACACCACTCACAATGCTCTGTACGAGTGTTTCCATGGCACACTTTGTAGGCGAAAACTTGTCCTTCAGGGCAAGCTTACGCTCTCATCCACTAACGTTTGACCGTTGGGTCGGGGAAAACGCAGTCAGTCTCCGCATTGGTCTTAGGGTAAACGTTGAGCAACTTGCCGCTCCGCCATTGGGCCAATACCGAGTGCTCCGGCGAATAGGTGTTTTGGTTGGTGTATTGATCGCCCAATGGGCCGGCCCAGTTCCCGAACTTTACTCGACCAAAGACGGTGGACATATCCGTCTGAAGAAGCGCCTGTCGTACGGCCTCGCGGTCCTGAGCCAGATCGCCCGTCAGCTTGGCCCGTTTCAAGGCGTCGGCGATGATATAGATTGAGGCATAACCTTCCACTTCGTGTTCCTTAGGGTAAATCCCATATTTCTTGTGGAACTTCTCATAGAAAGCCTTGGTAGGCGGGTCATTGGGGTTGCCTGACCACGCCGCCGACGAGAACACGTTTTCGGCCAAGGGACCCAGTTCGTTGGCAAAATCCGCGACTCCGAATCCTCCGCCAAAACCCACGAAGGCCCTCGGCGTTACGCCAATCTCCTTGGCGTGGCGTGTGAGAAGAATCGCATCAGTAGTGGAAACCGCCACCATCAGCAAGAAATCAGGATTCTGGGCCTTCACTTTGGTCATGACAGGCTTGAAGTCAAGAGTGTTGACCGCGTAGGCTTCGTCATTAACGATCGGCACATTCTTGGACTTCAAGAAGACCATAGCCGAGTTGGCGATTGTTTTGCCGAAAACTGTGTTATCATAGACCACCGCTGCGGACTTGGGCATACACCCAGGCACCTCGCTGATATACATGTTGAATGCTTGTGGGTAGATGGAGCCTGTGGGGTTGTTGCGGAACACCCACTCAAAACCCTTGGCGGTGATTATGTCGGCTGAGGGGTGGTCTACCAAGTAGGGAGTCTTGAGCCGCTGAGCAACCGAGGCTATCTCCACCGCCTGGCCCGAGGCACGCCCGCCGGTGAGCACCAAGACTTTATTTTGTGTAATGAGCTTCTCAGTGACAGTGGCTGCCAAGGGGTTCTTGGCCTGGTGGTCCTCGATGACCACTTCGATTTTCTTACCGTTTGCGCCTCCGGCTTCGTTGATTTCCTCAACTGCCAGACTGTAGGCTTTCTTAAACTTATCACCGAAAGGGGCATCAGGACCGGTCATAGGCTGGGGAGCGCCTATTTTCAGGGTGTCTTGCGCCCCTACGATGCCGGACCATACGAACAGACTCAGCACCAACAGGCCTGCAAAAAACTTTCTCCACATAACCGCGACCTCCTTATAAAGATTTGGACCTGGATTGCTCCGCAGGGGAACCACCGGACCATCCGGTCGCTCCTGCTATCCTGGGCGTAGCATCACGGATCTGCTCGATCACATAGTGTGAGAGTTTGTTTCTTCTTGGGGCAGGCTTGAACATGATAGCGTCAACCTCGAACAGGAGAATGGCAGAAAGGGGCCCAACTCAGTTACGAGAAATGATCACGCACACATTCATTCCCAACATACGCTCGGGAAACAGGAAGAGGGATGGGCGGCTTTTCTAGTGATACGGGAAACGAGTAGACCCACAAATCAAACGACAACGGAATCCATTTCACCCTGAACCGCTTGGCTCTGCTAATCTATAAAATGTTCGCCCAATAACTGTCAAGAACAATCAGCAAATATTATGATATTTAAATATGTTCAATGGATTCAGCGGGTTAAGCTGGCAACGTAGATCTTTGTGACGAGGAAATCGGCGCGGGATCACAAGGCTTTGATTGACTGGTGTGCGAACAGATATGACGGGAGTTTCAAGATATGAGTCGCTTAGAAGGCCATCAGGTGCGATCGGACGGTGACAGAGATAGCGGGTGCGTACTAGGTCGATCCGAACCGGATCAGCCAACGGAAGAAACGAACGAGTGACGGACTTACGAAGCTTTTTTCGGTCTATCTGAAGAAGTACGCTACGGTAAAGAAGGTGGTCTTAGAACTCGGAGTCTACCTTGGCTTCTCCAACGAAGGGCGTCACCATCAGGCTCTCGCGTACAAGACTCGGTACCAGCTCTATACCCGTAAACCGAAGGTAAAACCTAACCTATTCACCAGGTACCCAGGCGTGCTTTGCCACCTTGAGAAAGCCCACTTTTTGTCTTGGCAGAGGGGTCCACGTCAGCACATATTGGCTCACATCCAATATGAAATATTATGATATTACACCTTTATGACACCTTTCCTGGACAGGGTGGCTCACTCAACACAGGTTGGCGTACTTAGTGGGATAAACCGTGAAGCTTTTGTAAACCCGATTGCCATATGATTTCAGCCGCGTGGGAAGCTCGATTCCCACACAAAGTTCAGAAAGAGTTGAAGATCTTCCTTTTAAACATTGACAGAATGCGCTATCATACGGTTTGTCCTTGACTAGATCTCCCTTATTACGCGAACAAATCTTTTGATCCTGAAGCTGCGGCCATGTTCGGTGCAAAGAGTTGATCGCGTGACCGATCACGAGCCAGAAGATAGCCAAGATGGCAAGGCTGTCGCATGATCCAGGATTGAGTGTCAGGGTTGTGCCGGCGCGTTGGTCGTTATTTTCATGGAGCGGTGAGGCGTGGGGAGAAAGAAGCGCCACTGCTTAGGTCTTTCGCGTAATACCGTAGAGGTTTCTTGAGACTGTAGGGCTGCAAAGGAGAAACCTTATGACCGGACGACCTTCTCGTGAGGAATTCACGCATCCGATGCTGGATGTGATTCCAGATTTGAACCTGAGAAAAGGTAAGATCTTGTCGGCAGAGGAAGCGGTCGGAGTCATCCGAGAAGGAAAAGAACAAGGCTTGAATCATCTGACCCACGAGGGGTGAGAGGTGAGTTTTCCTTCATTACGGCCTTTGTTGGGTGGAGCTCAGTCGCTCTTCTGAACTTCGCCTTACCTCGATCGAGAAAAATGGGAGGAAAGGAAATGGTCAAACCATTGGAAAAGGTTGCCATCATCGGGACAGGCATACTGGGAGCTCAGATTGCTATGCTGTCGGCTCATGCCGGACACACCGTAAAGGTTTACGATCCTCGTGAAGAAGCATTCCTGGAAACATACAACAAAATCAAGACGGATTTGACCGCGAAACAGGTGATCCCGTTCATTCCATGGGAAGATTGGGAAAGGTGCAAAACAGCGGTCCAACGAGTGACAAATCTGGATGATGCTGTAGGAGATGCGGAGCTTGTGATCGAGTCAGCACCTGAAAACGTTCAGCTCAAGAATGATATCTTCAAGCAACTTGGCGAAAAGGCTCCTCGTGAGGCCATACTCGCCACCAACAGTTCCTCCATACCTGTCTCGAAAATGGAAAACAGCAGTGGACGACCAGAGCGATGCCTCAACATCCACTTCTATTTTCCGCTCCAGGGGGTAAACATGGTGGATATCATGGGAGGAACCAGGACTCTTCCCGAGGTTATGGAGAAGGGTGTGGAGTGGATTGCCTCAATTGGCTGCATTCCTCTCAAGGTGAACAAGGAGATTCTCGGTTTTTGCTTTAATAGGGTGTGGAGGGCGATCAAGAGAGAAGTGCTCTACATGTGGGCGAATGGCTTCGTAGATTTCCGGGATACGGATCGAGCCTGGATGATATTCACAAAAATGAAGGAGGGGCCCTTCGCGCTGATGGACAAAGTGGGACTCGACGTCATCTACGACATCGAAATGTCGTACTACAATGATTCGAAAGATCCGAAAGACAAACCGCCGGACGCGTTACTGGACTTGGTCAAGCGCGGTGAACTCGGTATCAAGAGCGGGAAAGGATTTTATACGTACCCCAATCCCGAGTTTTTGCAGCCAGATTTTCTCAACCCTAAGAAAGAGGTTTTACCTTGACTCGCAGTGAAGCCTAGGTTTCCGAGACGTCGGCTGCCAACTTCAGTGGTCCCGGAATACAATGCGATTTGGTTTCCTTCACGCGGGTTCCAAGGAAGGGCGTTCACAGAGGAAGAGGCAAGGAGAAAATCCAAGTTAAACAGTGAACTGAAGTTGGCCTGCTTGAAGACACCATAAAGCTTGGCCCATTTACAAATGTGCTTATTTGGCCGCCCCAAAACGCGAAGTAAACCGCATCAGGCTTTTCCCCATGAGGATGGGAATGAATGTGAAAAATTCGACTTTTCAGGCTTGACCCATACTGTTTCAACAATTTCCGCATCGGGTTTCAACTCATTCATCTTTTTCTTGAAGTTGTTCAACAGGTCCTGTCCATAAGCGTAGTCCGGGCCGATGAGGCTGTAGCGGTTGTGGGCTTTTGAGACAGATACGAGGCCATTCCCCGGCCTTTTTCGCCCGTATCCGGGACCACCTGGTACGGCTTCGCTCACTAACATATTTTCCTCACCTTGGGGAAATTCCCTGTTAGAATGCGAAGCCGTATTATTTACCATTTGGGAGGTGGAGAAGGAGGATACGAATACTTCATAGATCATGTAGGCAAGGCTTTCGGAACGTTGTGGAAAGACATGCCAACCTGGACCGATTCGCTATCTCGATGGCAGCCATCATCTCGTTCACGCGAGACTTACCCATCACCACGTCCTTTTGGGGGCTCTCATGGGGACCATTTTCGGAAAAAATCTTCCCAAAAAGGAAAAAAAGTTCCCAAACTCATTCGGGTCTGAAATCGACAAATGTTTAAATCCTCAGCATAAAAGGCATTCTTGACACCCCACTTAAACTATGTCAGATTTCTCTCACGGCGGAGACAGGTGTTCGATTCCCCTTGGGACTGCCAGCTCCCAGAGCCGGTGTCCTGATTGCCAGCGCCCATTTTCCCCCAAGCTTTTTCCCCTTCTTTTTCTGCCACTTTTTGAGAGGCCGTCCAGACGCGTTCTTACAGCCCGACTGCAAGACGTACTATAGCTCTATCTTGACAAGAGGTACATAACTTGGGCAGGTTACTTTGCATCAGCGCTGTCAAGGGGCACGTGGGCTGCCGGCTATTAGCAGGAAGACCGCTGCAGGGAATTTGGTATAGTGACCCCAGAATGGACCGGATCGGTGCTAACAACAGATAGCAGCCATTGATTGATTTTCTGCGCCACATCTAGCGCTGACGGCTCCAACATCAGATCATGACCGCAGTCAGGCTCGATTTGATAAGGGGCAGAATAGAAATCCGCCAATGCCTCGGCCGCATGAACCACCGTGCGATCGTAGGCGCCTCGAATTACCAATATCGGGCAATTGATCGCTTGCCGATCGACTCGGACTCTCCCTGTGCTGTACTCGTTCATCACTTCTGGAGATTCCGGTGTTAGCCGGCTGTAAATGCTCTTGAAGCGCTCATTGTCAATCCTGTGAAACCAGGTCATTCTGACGATATCCGGGTCCAGCATTATCGGCTTGTCTGTAGGTACAGGATCGCGAATAGGTCCCAGTTGCCCTGGACCTACAGACGCTACAAGCACCATACCCTTGAGCGTCGTTTTCTCGGCTACCTTCTGAACAATTATACCTCCCATACTATGACCTATAAGAACCGCCGGCTTGTCCAGCCATGCCAAAACCGTCGACACGTCATCCACGTAGTCGTCCATTGTCAAACGAACAAATTCTTCGTCAGGCAACGAATAGGACCCGGTATGGTTCCGAAGCGACAGCGAGAAGCTCTGCCAGCCTGAGGAAGCAAAAAATGGCAGCCAGACCTCAAAAGCCCACCAACCATGGGAACCACCCGGCACCATGAGGACGGGGGTGTCGAGGCCCTCCGGACGTTCTGGCGCAAACTCCTTGACAAACAGGCCTTTTACAAGGTGGTCCCGTTCGAGGAAAAGTCTTGCATTGCCCATGATGTCCCCCTGGCAGATGATAGGCACGGGAGGGGAAATATACCACTTCCCCGGGAGAACCGTAACCTTCCTGACCAAAGGCGGCGCTCAGCTCATACATATTGCACCGGGCGTAAGTCTACACGAATCGGCACCCGAGAACCGGGGCAGTGCCGATGCCGATTCCGGACAAGAATCGACCACATCTCCCCTGAAATGCATCGAGAGCAAACTCCAGGCCAATCCGCGACGTCACATTCAGGCCACACAGCTCACTGCACTACCGGCTCCCGAGACTATACTCACAACTTGGGTCGTCGGCACTGAATCAAGAGCCCCTGTCCCTATATCTCGAAATCACGGTACTACACCTCTAACTTAATTAGTGGTACATAAAATGGAGGGCAGGGCAGTAAACTCAGGAGTCAAAAACACGTGCCAGGTTTGTTCAAGCTGATGCAATAGAATCAATCACGATATGGTACAGGGAAGTTAGAGCAAGCCGCCATCATTTTCCGGAGCAATTTGACAAACTTTCTTATGGGCGATGAAAAAGAACCCTACGATCAATTCTAGGTGTCCCTGACCTGTACGCGCCAACCTCTACCCCTTCTCTAACCGTGAAAATGCAGCAGCGTTCGTCCTGTGAAGCGTAGAATGAAACCAGACGGTGACCTTGATGGTCAAAGGGAAGACTGGCTCCGCGGCCATTTCTTACGTGAAAAGGCCGAAAAGCCAAGCGTTTTTTTTCTCGAACATCCGGCAATAGAGACGTCCGATCTTATATGAGTCGCTCAGGCTCATTGTTAACTACCTAATTTTACAATTGTTGCTTTGGAATGGCTGGCAACAATGGGCCGAAACGGTCCAAATTTCGTTTGCTCAAAGCACTTCGGTCAAATTCCCTCCTGCTCGTTCGGCCTATCCAACTAATATTGCAGGAAATACCAATTGAAGCGAATTTGATTCACCTTGGCACGGCAGTTGCTCTGCTGGGGATACCTGGTGAGCGTTTGCAGGGAGAATCCCCGTTGAGGTTGCGGTCTCGGTTGACTCAAATCTGAGAAACTGGACAAGAGAGCATGTACAAGTAACAGATCAGGAATTGGGAAAATTTCTCTCTAGCTCAATGGGGGCGAGCTGACAGCCTTCTGGCAGGTCTTTCACGGCGGGAGGATTGACGGGTCTACCGTTGAGGCATAAGGGCAGTCTCCCTGGCAACGGATCAAATAGCAGAAGATCATATCAGGAGCGAATCCACTTGACATATCTTAAGCTTGTGTAAGCGAAAGGAATCGTGGAAATTCTGGGGCCAAAATTGTTTTCTGAGCTCACACGCCAAAATTCCCGCTGCCGCTGACGACATGCGCCGCCCCTAATTTCTATGGTATTGTCTTAAAGTTTGACATGCCTCTTTCACCGCTCGGTATCCAAGCCAGCAATGGAGAATGGACCTCATGGCACAGGACAAGAGCTCCAAAGACCACTTCTCTGGACTGCGACGGCGGGCAGAGCAGAGGGTTGCGGACAAACAATTTGACGTCTCGGAGCTATCAGATACCTCCTCTGAAAAGCTTCGACAACTGATTCATGAGCTGCAGGTGCATCAAATTGAACTGGAGCTACAGAATGATGAACTCCGCCGCACTCAGCAAGAACTCAGAGCCTCGCTCGAGCCGTATGCGGAGCTATATGACTTTGCTCCTGTCGGCTATTTCACATTGGACCAGAACGGAGTGATCCGAGAGGCCAACCTCACTGGCAGTAGTCTCTTGGGTGTTGAGACAGCTCTTCTGCTAGGCAAACCATTGGCCGGCTTTGTCAATCAAGAAGGTGGGGACATTCTGTATCTCCACTTCAGGCGAGTCCTTGAGACTCAATCCAAGCAGACTTGCGATGTCCAAATACCGAAAAAAGATGGGAACCAAGTCTTTATGCATCTGGAGAGCCAGTTAATTAGAAATCAGGACGGTCTGCTTGGGGGTTTTCGAACAGTCGCATTCGACATCACCGACCGCAAGAAGGCTGAAGCCGATCTGGAAGAAAGCGAGCGAAAATATAGAGACTTGATCGAAGGGGCTCCTGTGGGAATCTTTCAGTCAACCTATGATGGTAGAGTCCTCAGCGTCAATCCGGCATATGCCAGGATGTTTGGATATGCTTCAGCAGAAGAGGCTACGCTGGAGATCGATAATGTTGCTGAGCGCATATATGTTCAGCCTGAGAGACGCAAGATGCTGATAGATCTTGCTCTGAAAACGGACGGCTTCGTAAGGGCAGAAAACCGGTATCGCAGAAAAGATGGCAGCCTGTTTTGGGGCCAGCTCTACTTTCGAGTGGTTCGTGATTGTGACGGTGAAGCGAAGCATCTGGAAGGCTTTGTGGAGGACATCACGGAACGCAAGAACGCGGAGGAATCCCTGGCGCAGAGCGAGCAGATGATGAAAGGCATCTTGTCCACATCTCCTGTGGCGATAGGGCTTACGGAAGAAAGGAAAATCAAATGGGTAAATCGAGCATGGGAGGAGATGTTCGGCTTTGAAAGCCAACAGTACATGGATCAGGATGCCTCGATAGTTTATCCCTCGCAGGCACAGTATGAAAGGGTCGGCAAAGAAATGTACCCGGACCTAAGCCTTGGGCTCGTCACTCAAACCGATGCCACGTTCATACGACAAGACGGTTCCATCTTTGACGGCCACATAAGGATGAAAGCTCTAGATCCGTTTAATCCTTCCAGGGGAACCATTGCCGCAATCACGGACATAACAGAAAGAAAACAGGCCGAGGAAGCCCTAAGTAGGAGTGAGAAGCGCTTCAGGGCCATCTTTGAAAATCAGCATGTAGTGATGCTGCTCATCGATCCAGAGACCGGCAAGATAGAGGACTGCAGTCCAGCAGCGTGTGCCTTTTATGGCTATTCCAGGGAAGAACTGGTGAAAAAGAAGATTACCGAAATCAACACCCTTCCCCAGGAAAAGATATCTGAGCTACTCCAAAAGGCTAAACAGCAGCAACAGAGATTCTTTGACTTCCGCCACCGTCTGGCTGGCGGGGAAGTCCGAGATGTTGAAGTTTATACCGGGCCCGTTGCTTTTGGTGGGAGGACAGTTTTGTTTTCTATCGTCATTGACGTGACAGACCGAAGACAGGTGCAAGAGGCTCTGCGAGAATCGGAAGAAAAGTATCGGGTCCTGGTGGAGAAGGCTCACGAAGCAATCCTTGTTGCTCAGGACGGATATCACAGGTTCGTGAATCCGGCCGCTGCGAGAATCTGGGGATACAGTCAGGAGGAGTTGCTCTCTAGACCTTTCGGGGAATTCATCCACCCCGATGACCGGGACATGGTTGTGAACCGATCATTGCGGCGGGCCCAAGGAGAGGAGATCCCGGAGCGTTATGCTCACAGGGTATTGACTAAGGACGGAAAAACCAGGTGGATAGAAATTGATTCCGGTCCAATTTCATGGAAAGGCAGGCCCGCGGTACAGGTCTTCGCGACCGATATTACTGAACGCAAGCAGATGGAAGAGGAACTCAAGGAAAGTCAAGAGTGGTATCGTAATCTAGTGGAGGAAAGTTTTCATGGCATGTTTGTCCAACAGGGTTCAAAGATCATTTTCGCCAACTCACGACTCCACGAGATGTTGGGTTATTCTCCTCAGGAACTGCAGGGGCTGGATCACTGGCTAATATATCATCCGGATTACCGGGCAGTAACAAGCCAGAGAGCCATTGCCCGCATGCGAGGCGAGGAGGTTGTCTCACCGTACGAGGTCAAATTGCAGCGAAAAGACGGTACGTTCTTCGACGGTGAGATCACCGCCCGAGCAATGACAGTGAGAGGCGAGCCGGGTGTGCAGGTATGGCTGAGAGATGTCTCAGGTCGAAAGCGCTCGGAACTTGCTCGTCGGCGTCTGGCTACAGCAGTGGAACAGGCGGAGGAGACAATAGTGATCACTGATCCCTCTGGGTCAATCCAGTACGTAAACCCTGCGTTCGAAAAGATCACCGGATATACCAAGAATGAAGTGCTCGGTAGGAACCCGAGCATTCTGAAAAGTGGTGAACAGGAAGAGGGATTCTACAGAGACCTCTGGAATAGTATCACGCACGGCAAGGTTTGGAGGGGACGTTTTATCAACAGGAGAAAGGATGGAAAGCTTTACACGGAGGACGCTACAATTTCTCCGGTCCGAGATAGAGCCGGAAGGATTGTGAATTTCGTGGCCGTGAAGCGGGATGTTACTGATGAGCTGGCAGTTCAACAGCAGCTCCTCCAGGCCCAGAAGATGGAGGCAGTGGGGACGCTAGCGGGCGGTATCGCCCATGATTTTAATAACCTTCTCCAGGTTACCCTCGGGTACTCAGAACTCTTACTCAACGAGAAAAGCCCGAATGATGCCGAATATGAAGACCTTCACAAGATCCATCATGCATCTCAAAGCGGGGCCGAATTGGTACAAAAGCTTCTCGCGTTTGGTAGAAAGGCTGATTCCAAGCCCGTTCCTTTGGACATTAACAGGCAAGTAAAGGGAGTGGAAGAACTCCTGCGGCGCACCATTCCACGAATGATAGACATTCGGCTTGAACTGGCAGAGGACTTGGAGAGGGTGAACGCAGATCCGGGTCAGGTTGACCAGGTAATCATGAACCTTGTGGTGAATGCGATGGATGCCATGGGCGAGACAGGGTCCCTCACTATCAGTACCGAAAACGTGATACTCGACGAAGATTACTGCCGACTGCACCTGGAAGCCAAACCAGGCTCCTATGTTTTGCTTTGTGTTTCTGATACCGGCCAGGGAATGGACAAGGAAACTTTAGGACATATCTTCGAGCCATTTTTTACTACCAAGGAATTGGGAAGGGGAACTGGGCTGGGATTGGCCACGGTGTACGGAATCATCAAGCAGCACGGCGGTCACATTATCTGTTACAGCGAAACAGGCAGGGGAACCACGTTCAAGGTGTATTTCCCTGCCATAGAAAACCAGGAGGAACAAAGGGTGCAAGACAGCGACTTTGTGCCTGCATTCGGTATCGAAACCATTCTGCTCGTTGACGATGAAGAGTTTGTAAGAGAGCTGGGGGTCAGGATTCTCGGCAAGGCAGGTTACCAGGTGCTTGTGGCAGGGAACGGCAGAGAAGCCCTGGATCTGTTGAAGAAGGAGCGAACACACATTTCCTTGGTAGTCTTGGATCTGATTATGCCAGAGATGGGTGGTAGGGAATGTCTCCGGGAGCTGCAGAAAATTGATCCCCAAGTAAAGGTCCTTGTGGCCAGCGGGTATTCGGCTGATGCGTCAGTAAAAGAGATGCTTCACATGGGTGCAAAGGGCTTTGTAAACAAGCCGTTCCGCATAAAGGAACTGCTCCGCGATGTTCGCAGGATACTCGACGAGGATTGAGATTGCTCTCGATTAGCCTTCCGCCAATGGGTTAGAAAGGGGTATCGAGTGCCTGATCCAGAGAAGGCAGTAGGCTGCATAATTATGCATAGACTCCGATAGGAGGACGCAGATTCAATGAATGAGACCCCCCAAAAGACCATTAAGGCCAAAGAATTTCTCGCTTCCTTCAGGGAAAAACCCGATGACTTCTATCTTTTGGAAAAATACGGAATCAGCCTCGTTCAACTGAAACGGGTTTACGCTGCACTCATTGAAAAGGGGCTGCTATCGGAATATGAATACTACGGGCGGGAGAAAAAGGCTCCTGGGATGGAAGAAAGGCAGCGCCCGCAGCTATCAGCATCTACCGCTGTCGGCATTGTTGAAGAACCCTCGGAGACATTGACCGACCGCATTTTAAATTCGGGATATTATTTGGACACGAGGGTCTCGAAGGCGATCTCTGACGCAATAAGTACTCGGAAGCGCAGAGTAAGCCAGAATATAGATTCAGAGAAGGACGAGGAAAGTACGATGGACCTCTGTCCAAAGTGTCAGAAGCCTAAAGATCCATCTTCTCCCAGCGAGTGCCCCTACTGTGGCGTCGTGTTTGAAAGGATTAGCCCTGGAAAGAAGGATAAAGAGGGTAAGTCGACGATCTTAGCACCGGGAGATTTGCGCTGAGCTGCCATGATAGAAATTGGCCATGGTAGAACTTTGACGAATTCACAAGCTTGCTGTTTTCCAAAGCGCTTCCTGAATTTAGCGCTTCTTAGACGTGGTTGCAAAACTCATAAACATTTTTTCAACGTTACCATGACGCACGCGAGCTGGAAGAAGGCCACGAACATATTGATATGATTCTCATATCTAACAACGATGCGTCGGTAGTTTGTGATCCAACTGAACGTTCGCTCGATTGCATATCGTCTCCTGTAGCGATCCCATAGTCGGTCATCCTGTCGATTGACGTTGCGATGGTTTTTCGATGCGGAACAAGAAGATTGATGCCTCTCTTCTTCAAACGCTTGCGAGCCGGGTCGCTGTCATAGGCCTTGTCTCCGATCACTCGCTTCGGTCGGGTCCGTGGTCTTCCTGGCCCTAGTTTGGGGACTCGGATTTCTCCGATAACCTTATCAAGGAGAGTGATCTCAGCCGGCGAGGCACTGTCGGTATGGCTTGCGAGAGGAATACCCTCGCCATCGACCAATACCAGGCACTGACATGACCCCCAAGAACTGGTCCAGGTTCTGAGTTAGTGTTATGGCAGGATCTGGATCCTATAGGAGGTCAGGATGAAAAAGCGGAATCGCTTTACTGTTGAGAAAATCATCACGAACGTCTGGTAAGCCAAGGAGCACCTGTCTCACCGAAACGACCTGCCATATTTTTATGGTGGTGGATTTGTCACCGCCCACATGCCTTTCCCCCGCTTTCCTTCGTTTGGCCTGGATATTGAGTAACATTGCGTTACATTGAGGGACGTTGAGGGCGCTTGATTTCGGAAAATGTGGATAACTACTTGATTATACAAGATCTTGCCCCGCCCTCTCACGGCGGAGAGAGGGGTTCGATTCCCCTTGGGACTGCCAATTATTACAGTGGGTTACTGTTGCCACAGCCCATTTTCCCCCAAACTTTTTTCCCCGCTTTTTCTGCCACTTTTTGATAAGCTGCCCGGGAGAGTGCCTAAGCGGTGGCTTCAGCCGGCAACATGTTGGCCGACGTCAAAGAAGGGCTCCCTTCGGAACTGGAAACGGAGATCGGCGCCACATTGTGCGGCTTGCTCAGACCGTCGGGGTCGAGGTCCCCTGTCACAGGTTTCTATACGCCAGTCTCCTGCCACTAGAACGAAAAGCTCGGGGAGAAATCGAGTTTTAGGTTTGGCACCAGAGGATGTGCTCGTAGATTGTACATCTTTGCACTTCGGCCGTAGGCACATCTGAAATGGATGTCTTCTACATACTGATTAGCTGATCAGGTCGTTAATAAAAGCGATCCGAAGCCGGCGGTATTGAATAAATATGAGTCTTTATGAGGAAAAAATCCTTCTTTCGGTAGTGCCACCGTTCAGACTCGACTTGACCGTGTGGGCCTTGCGCAGAAGAAAAGAGAACTCTTTTGACAGCTGGTCTGACGGTGTTTACCAGAGAGTCCTTGTAATCAAAGGAAAACCTATCTTGATTCGAACTAGACAGATTGAATCCAAGGGGGAGCCAAAGATAGAGGTTACACTCAAAGGAAACACCCTTGATGCCCGAACAGAGGCAACGCGGATCGTTGGGTGGATGCTCGGCATTAAAA
>DATJPW010000196.1:0-4534 GCA_035506215.1 Desulfomonilaceae bacterium | reverse complement strand
AAAGAGATTGATTGATGCGGGCCTGGATTGGATTTGCGTTTCCATAGACGCCGCGGACAAGGCTGAATACGAAAGCATCCGGAGCAGGGCCAGCTTGGACATCGTATGTGAAAACCTGGCTAATTTGGTCAGGATGAGGACCAATCATGTTCCCATGATAATGATCAATTTTGTGATGATGTCTGATAACATCCACCAATTCGAGGCCATAGTGAATTTAGCCGCGCAATTGGGGGTCGATCAGGTGAATTTCAAACACTGCGACGTGATAAGGGCAGACCACGGAAAAGGACTCGGACTCTTTGCGTCCGCGTCAACCAAGGAAACAAGACGTTTTGAAAAGGTTCTTGAGAAGGCTCGCAGCCGGGCAAAGAAGTTGAAAATTCGGACCGCCGCCTGGTCTTTCACGCCCGCCGAAAAGCCGGTCTGCGAACAGGACCCGACGGATTCGGTGTTCATCAGGTATGACGGCACCGCGGCTCCTTGCATAAACTTGGCCTACGGCGGACAAACCACATTCTTGGGACGAGATGTAGTAATGCCGTCGATCCACTATGGACGCTTGCCTGAAATGGGTCTCATGGAAGTTTGGGAGTCTGAGAACTGTCTCCGTCTCAGGAAATGTTTCCGGGATAGAGTTCAAGCCTACGAGGCAGCCCTTTTCGACGGGCTTGCAAGCGATTCATTCGTGACACCTGACAGGCTCCATGAGGCGGCCTCCAAGCAAATGCCCGAAGCGCCTGAAGGATGCAGTGTCTGCCACTATCTCTACGGAATATGATACGACCGTATACTGAACCACTCCGGACATCCGCCACCACCCGACAATAATATAGACCATGTCACGAATTAAGTATGGTGTCCCCAAGACCCGGGGATCTGTGAACTGTCTGGACTGACTATTTCTTGTCTTTTAGCAAGTCCTTCAGAGCTGCAAACGGTCTATAGGTAGAGGAAGAGTCTCTCTCATCTGCTTGGGGTTCGTATTCATTGCCTTCGTCATCGACATAGCGCTGGTGTTCCATGTCGTGACAGTAGATGCACAGCAGTTCCCAATTGCTGCCGTCCTGTGGATTGTTGTCGTGATTATGGTCTTTGTGGTGAACGGTCAGCTCACGAAGCCTTATTCCCGAGAATTCTCGGCCGCATCGCGCACAAATGGGCGGATATATTTTGAGGGCCCGATCGCGATAGCCTGCTGCCCGCTTTTCTCGGTCCCGCTGAGCTTCGCTAAGGACCTGCTCCAGTCTGCCCCCACCTGATTTAGGTCTTCTTGGTCCACGCATATGTAAGATCCCGAGGACACCTCACTTAATGCCTATAACAATCTGTTTCTCGCAACGGGTGCGAAACCAATCAGTCAGGGGGAGACCCCATCAGCACGCCTTTGTGCGTTTCACCATGCACCCAGACCGTTTCCCGCGCCAGCGTCAGAGCAAATCGGTTGCCTTCCTGTTGAAACAATTCCCACTCTTTCAAGGTGTACACAATGACCTGTGCAGGTACAGGAAGTTCATTGACGTCCCAATTCAGCGAACGTTTTTCAAACGCCTCTTCCGAACGTTCAACTATGGCGATCAGGTCCAGATCGCTGCCCACGCCCCAATCTCCGCGGGCATATGACCCGAAATAGCCAAGCTTGATCACCTCGGGGTTGTTCCTTATGAGTTCAGCGGCCCAGGTCCGAACAGCCTTATCCACTTCGCTACGGTTGGGCCATTTGAATACTGATGAATTCAAGGACCTCACCGGCATATTTGATTGCCTCTTCGCTTTGTATCGGCCCGTAGTGCTCGAAGGGGGCCCCCGCCGGGTGCCCGTTCGGATAACGGGTGGGAACATAGAAGTTGTCCAGAACGCGAGCCTTCTCAACCAAATCCTGCGGAGAAGGAGACTGCAATTCCGCCAATAATCGAGCCACAACATTACCCCATGCTTCCTGTCCCAGCATCAGATGCAGGGCCTTTACGGCTTTTTCTGCTGCCTGATGTGCTGCAAAGCATGCCCATTCGTGGCGTCCTTCTTCCTTGCACGATCGAGCCTGTTCAAGATCTCGAACCGCTTGGGACAGCCAATCTTTTGATCGATTCGGCACCAATCGCTCCTTTTCTTTAACTCTCTAGAAGAGCACCTATACGGTCCATCGACCATAGAATATCATGAAATTTTGTCAGTAATACCCCTTTTTTCTTGACAGAGATGCCTCCTCATGGCGCATAACCAAATGATCCATCCATTCTTGAGGGGGAGGTGCAATATGAAGCGCTGGAAGGTGTCGCTGATAGCCCTTGCAACGTGCTTTCTATTATTTGGTCACGCCTCGGCTCAGGCTCAGGATCAACCCATCAAGCTGGGCGTGCAATTCATTATGTCCGGTAAACTCGGAGGATACGGCAAGAACGGTGAACGGGCGATCATGATGGCGATGGATGAAATCAACGCGGCCGGAGGGATCCTCGGTCGGAAGGTCCAGGCAGTCTTCGCGGACACTCAACTCAAATCCGATGTTGCAGTCAAGAACGCGGAAAAATTCATCCTTGAGGACAAAGTAGACTTCATGATTGGACCGACTTCCAGCGCTGTAGCGACAGCTCTCATTGATCTGGCTGGTAAGCACAAAAAGATCCTTGTGTTGACCCAGGCGGCCTCGGAAGATTTGACCGGACCCAAGTTCAGTCCTCACGTGTTCAGCACCTTGAGCAACTCGATGATGCATGCTCGCGCTGGCGCCTACGTGATGGCCACGACGCCGGTCAAACGTTGGATGTGCATAGGCCCGGACTACAATTACGGACATTCCTCTTGGGCTGTATTCAAAAGCAAGTTGAAGGAGCTCAGACCGGATGTCGAATTCGTCGGCGAGGTCTTTCCCAAGCTCATGGAAGCCGACTACGCACCATTCATCAAAAAGATCATTGACACAAATCCCGAAGGCGTATGGTCCCCGTTATGGGGAGACGACGCGGTCAGGTTCATCAAGCAGGCTAAGGAGCAAAAGCTTTTTGGAAAGATCGTGTTCGCATTTCCAGACGGCGCGGCGCTGGAGAGTCTTGTTCCCTTGGGCAAGGAGATGCCTGAAGGCATATTCGTGTCGAGCAGATATTTCTTCACAACCCCGGATTCGGAAGCGAACCGGCGCTTTGTCAAAGCCTACTTCGAGCGCTACAAAGAATATCCGGACTACATGACCGAGGAGACCTACGCGGGCGTCTATTTCCTTAAAGCGGCCGTCGAGAGAGCCGGTTCTGTGGATACTGACAAGATAATCAAGGCGGTGGAAAGGGAACCGCTTGCATGGGAAACTCCTGAAGGCTGGAAGATAATGCGCAAGGAGGACCATCAGGCGGTGGAGGATGTGATTTGGGGTGAGACCGCTTTCAGTGAGAAACACGGTTTTGCTATTCTCAAGAACATCCGCTCAATTCAGGCAGAAGAAATCTGCCGAACTCCTGAAGAGCTGAAGGAAGTCCGTGCCGCGTATGAACAACGGATGAAAGCGGGAACTAAATGACAGACCTTGCAAGCCATTTGTGGCGGTTGAATATTGGCTCGATCACAAAAATCTGAGTTCTGCAAGCAGGCAGAAACCAATGACTTTGGAGGTAGTACCGAATGTACGTGTTAATCCTTTTCTATTCCAAGAGCGGCAATACCAGAAGACTCGCCGAACAAGTAGCGGAAGGCGTCAAGTCGATGTCCGGCGTAGACGTTGTCATGAAGACCACTCAGGAAGTAACCAAAGATGATTTTGTCAATGCTGCCGGTATCATAGCAGGATCACCAGTCTATTTTGGGGTCATGGCCGCAGACTTGAAGCGAGTTTTCGATGAGTTCGTAGGTGTCCGCAAGAAGATGGAAAACAAGGTCGGAGCAGCCTTCTGTACCTCTGGCTTTTGGGCGGGCGGCAATGAAACTACCATCATGTCCATCATTCAATGCCTACTCATTTACGGAATGATCATCGTGGGTGATCCGATGTCCGCTACAGGACACTACGGAGCAGCCTCGGTTGCAGGACCTAACGAAGAGGCCTCGGACATAGCTCGCAAGCTCGGAGCTAGAGTTGCTGAACTTTGTTTGCAGCTCAATAAATAGCAGGACAGCTTTTCGACATTTTGTAGTCGTTCAGATAGGGGCGGCCAAGGATTGTCATTGCGACCCCGCTGAAGAGCGGGGAAAGGAATCCTCTCTGCTTTGGAGATTGTCCAGTGGGACCGGCATCTTGCCGATCATTTTCGAATAGACAGGCAAGACGCCTGTCCCACCATTCACTCCTCGCAATGACAAGTCGGAGCACCGTGCTGGCCGTCCATAAGTGAATGGTTACCAAATTTGATTATTATGGTTGACCGCATGGACCTTGGAGGAGTAACCTCTGAAATCCTCATTCCCCTTTTAGAAATCGAGCTGGTTGTTAACATTCCGTGCATATGCCGTCTCTTGGGAAGTGCGTACTTAATGCATGAGTCGTTCCGGAGCGGCTTTGCGAGTCTTGTGCTCGCGGGACAGGATGGGCGCCTTATAATGCCTTTCT
>DATJPW010000195.1:0-23950 GCA_035506215.1 Desulfomonilaceae bacterium | reverse complement strand
TCTATCTTTTGCATTGACATTAGCGCCTTTGCCCAGCAGCAGTTTCGCCATATCGGCGTATACCTTATCGTCCCACTCCAGGCCAGCCCTGTCTTTCCGAGCGTTTGCTTTAATGTCAGCCCCCTTTTCAACCAGGAGTCTCACATCGGGTGGAGCATCCGCACGTGCAACCCGAATCAGTGCCGTCTCGCCATCTTCGTCATCGAGATCAACATTGGCTCCTTTGTCCAGAAGCAGGTGCAGCATGTCCAGATCACATTGATCGGCAGCTTGCATCAGGGGTGTCTCACCGTTCTGATCCCTTGCATTGATATCAGCGCCTCTATTAATAAGCAGCCGTACGATTTTCGGATGGCCTTCGAGAGTAGCACACATCAAAGGAGTTCTGCCATTCACCCCCTTTGCATTGACGTTAGCGCCCTTCTCCACCAACGTCTTGACGAGCGCCAGATCTCCGCTCTTGGCTGCTTGTGTGATCTGCTGGTCGAGCCCCGCATCGGCGCTGGCGTTCCCAGCCCATGTCAGGAGCGCCAGAACCAAAACGAAAGCCAATCCTCGCTTCGTACTCCCGGAAATGCGTTCTGTTTTCATGGAGAATCTCACTGCGATTTGGGTCGCTCTTTGCTGTTATCTAGGGCTAGGATTACTGGGCGGTTTAGGTCGTCTCCACGAGCTGCTCCTTTCGGGCGTTGCTCGTCGGGACCGGCCGGGTTAGTCTCCGGGGCCTGGAAGTCGTTGACAAGTATCCCGGGAGAATCTGCTGTCATGCAAATCAGGAGACAATATATTTGTATTTCGGTCCCCAGAGGGACCTCTTTGGGCAGGAAATCAGCGACCCTGTCCTGGATCGCGACCGCAACAGTGATGCCCTTGAGAGACTTGACCTTGATGCACTTCGACTGTGACAAAGTGTTCACAAATCCTTTCGGATACATGTCAGGCAACATGGTCATAGAAAGCTTGAGTACGTCCGCCACAGGGCATCTCTCTGCGCAAGATTCAAGGGTCACCTTCAGGGCAAACTTCTGGAAAGGTATCACATCGACCCCGCTCTTGGGTCTGGGCATTGCAAGAATCTCGTCAAGGTCCCCCGGTTTGTAGCTGGCGTAGTCAAATGCTTGAGCGGTCGCTACCAGAAGAAAGGCGGCAAGACAAAGAAGCATTGCGGCTTTTGCGCGAAGCATCCGATGCCTCCCCCATCTCCATTTAATGTGGGCAGCACAGGCCCTGTGAATCGGCCTCGTCTATTATACACGAGTTTCGAGCATTATTTCTTGCTGTAGTCAAGATGAAATTCGTGTGTTCAGAGGAGATTAGGAAGCCTGCCGCTGGATTCTCTAAATTCACAAACGAAGTTTGTGAATCGCCTCGGTTTTATCACCAAAGCACAAAAGAGAACTTGCTCGGCTGTCCCCTTTTAGGGTACTATCAGCCCCATTATGGGGACAGGTTTAGACAATTTGAGTTCTGCTTTATTCGGCAAGGTTCGTTCGTCTGTACTCACTCTGCTTTTTTCCCACAGCGACAAATCATTCTACTTTAGAGAAATAGAACGAACCCTTGGTACGGGACGGGGTGCAGTCCAACGAGAGTTGACCAAACTTGTCTCCGCCGGACTGGTGACTCGCCACAAGCAAGGGAATCAAGTTTACTATCAAGCCAATCCTAAGTCAGCCGTTTTTTCCGAACTCAAATCTCTTATGATCAAGACCTGTGGCATCGCAGGAGCGTTACGAGAAACACTGGAGACGATAAAAGACCGGATAACGATAGCCTTCATTTACGGATCCTTTGCCAAAGGGACTGAGAGCGCAGACAGCGACGTGGATGTCCTGGTCATCGGGGACGTGACGTTCGCCGAGGTGGTTGATCTCCTGGAATCGGCAGAGAAATCCATAGGGCGTGAAATCAACCCATCCGTGTATCCGATGCATGAGTTTGCCACGAAGGTCTCACAGGGACAACATTTCGTGACATCATTAATTAGAGAACCGAAAATCTTCCTCCTCGGAGACGAAGATGTCTTTGGAAGACTGGTTGAAAAACGGCTGGTTGGTTGAACACAAAACCAGCCCCGCGGAGATCACCGAACTGCTGGCGATAACGGATCGAGACCTCGCTGATTGCCGGGTACAGGGTCTCAGCTCCGATTGGAGACTCAATATTGCCTATAACGCCGCTCTACAAGCGGCAACCGCAGCGCTCGCGGCGTGTGGGTATCGTGCAGCCAGAGAGGCTCACCACTACCGTGTGATCCAGACTCTTGCCCTGACCATTGGAGCGGACACCAAAGTCGTACGGCAATTTTACCTCTTCAGAAAGAAAAGGAACATTGGCGGATACGAACGCGTTGGAACAGTTTCCGATCAGGAAGCGAAGGAGATGATCGGCTTGGCGGAACAGATCCAACAGGAAGTAAAAGACTGGATGAAGTCACACCGTCCTGATCTTCATCAGGATGGTGTCTGAAATGCAGGCTATCTTACACACCTCTTACGCGTAATGATTGCTCACTTACGCGGCGGATTTCTTACGCTTAAACAGTTCCTCAAGGCCGAACTTCCTAACTCGGTAGCCCATCTGCCTCAAAGTTATACCCAGTTCCCGGGCCGCATGCGACTGGACCCAATTGTTTCGTTCCAGAGCGTCGATGACCTCTTGCCTTTCCCTTTCCCTGAGTGAACTCAATGGCGGCCGATCTTTTGTGTACTCGTGTTTATCTCCGTGAGCGAGGTAAGGAGACAGGTCCAGCGGATCTATCGTGGCCTCGCCGAATATTATGGCCAATCGTTCTATAAGGTTTTCCATCTCCCGCACGTTGCCCGGCCAGGAATACCTTAGGAGGGCTTCCAGGGCAGACTTTGTAAATTGGAGACCGGAGCCGTACTCACGAGAAATCTTGGCGCGGAAAAAATCGATCAAGGGCACTACGTCCTCTCTCCTGTCTCTGAGCGGGGGCACACTGATGGGAAAGACGTTCAATCTGTAATAGAGATCTTCGCGGAACTCGCCGTCAGCAGCCGCCTCGCTCAGGTCTCTGTTGGTCGCCGCTATTATCCTCGCATCCACGGTTCTTGTTTTTGTGCTGCCCAAGCGCTCGAACTCACGGTCCTGCAAAAACCTCAGCAGCTTCACTTGAAGCGTCTTTGGGAGTTCGCCTATCTCATCGAGAAAGAGAGTCCCACCGTCGGCCTCTTCAACCCGTCCGGCTTTGGATTCAGCGGCGCCGGTGAACGCTCCTTTTTCATAGCCGAAGAGCTCGGATTCCAGCAGGTTGTCGGGAAGCGCCGCGCAATTGACTTTTATGAACGAAGAGCGTGCCCTTCCGCTCAGCTCATGGATTATCCGCGCAACGAGGGTCTTTCCTGTGCCGGATTCTCCCAAAAGCAAGACAGTGGCCTTGGTCGGGGCTACTTTCCTGATCAACTGCTGTGCCTCAAACATCGCGGGACTGGTCCCTATTGCGAAAAAATTCTTGCTCTTCTCCGAGAGTTCCGCCTTCAAGGACAGGTTTGCCTTGATGAGATGCTCCTCCCTTGCCTTGACCTGGTGGTTCAGGCTGACAAGTTGGGCGACAAGTGCGGCTAAAATGGTCAGGAACCTGATGTCTTCTTCAAACGACACATCTTCGTCGAACAGGCGGTCAACGCTCAAGACCCCAACAGGCCTGCCGTTGAGCAGGATTGGGACTCCGATAAATGATATTTGCCCTTTCTCGATCTTTCGCGAACCGGTCTTATTTAGGAAAAGCGGCTCCTTGCTTATATCGGGCACTACAAAAGGCTCGGCAGTTCGGAATATGAGTCCGGTAATCCCTTCATCAAGACGGTAAACTCCTCTTTTTTTCTCCTTGGGCCGCAGCCCATGAGAAGCCCTGATGGAGAGGACTTCTTCTTCCCCGCTCTTCAGCGTGATCGTGGCCCTTTTCATCGCCAGATATTCGGAGAGGATTTCGAGGATGAATTCCAGAGTTTGATCCAGATTCAGGGCTTGACCAATAATCCGGCTTATATCGTATAGGACCTTTAATTCAAGTTGGTTGACCTTTGTATCCATTTGGTACACCGGTATCGAAGCCTCCTTGTCGCAAGGTTTGCGAAGAGTATGCCAAAAAGCCGATGTTATCCAAATGCAGTAATATTAGGATGTTGTTCTGATTTCACGATTGGGGCGGAGGAATTATTACTGACAAATTGGTAGGTATTTGACTAACCGGCTACCAAATGGGCGGTTTTTATTCCAGGCTGTCGATCCAGCATGGATCTCGCCCGCGGATCAATGACCGGACAAATCTCTCATGGGCTCCTGGCACAAGAGAACTTGCGCAGGAATATACTGCCGAGCTTGCCTAAGAGTCTTATTGTGCGTGCGAGCGATATCGAGGAAATTCTTGATGAGGATTCGACCGTCCGGTCGAGTTCCCGAGAAATACTCAGGATGTCCCTGAATTCCATAAACCGGCCTGTCGCTGTGCCGCATTATTTGGATGGGGCAAAGGCGATCCGTTGCCAATACCACAAATCCCTTGGGCAACACCTTGACTTCATCATAATGGCTCTGTCGGATGCGTAACTCACCGTCAACACCGCTGAACAACGGGTCCGTGGTTGTGACCTTCAAAGGAACCACACCGCTCTGGCGGTCCTTGGAGTATGGGAGGCAGTCATCTTCACCTCCTCTTATAGGGCCCACTTTACCGCCGAAACCCAGCGCCAATGCCTGATGCCCGCCGCATATTCCAAGAATAGGGATGTTGTATTCCTCGGCAAGTAACGGCAACATCCACAAGAAGTTCTGTAAGGCCACGCCCGACTCGCCTGAGTAGCGGCACCACGGAGTGCCCTGTGGGCTCAGAATTATAAAAGCCGGCCGCTTGTCGGCGATCAGCTCAGGAGTGACTTGGCTGAAGTGGATATTGAGCCCGTTGTGATTCCCACTCAGCTCCGTGATAACGGAAAATGCGTGCCGTCCGGCCCTGGACCAGAGATCCTGAGTCAGGCTTACCATGAGCCACGGTCTGGAGACTTCACTGTCGGGCTGGTTCGCTTCACCAGACGAGTCTTTGGCCCACAATGCACTGCTTATACTCAATGCGAAGATGAAGCCAACACACAGAACCCTTTGGGGGAACCTGTTCAGAAATGCCGTCATGAATGTCCTGTCAGAGGATGGAAATCGGACCTTATATACACCATGAAATACAGGTAGGCAACACAAAAGAGGGTTCCTCGGAAACATTCGAGTACAAGCAGAGGAACAGTCTTTCCTGAGACGCAGAAAGCTTTTGGAAGGACCGTCCCGCGCGGAACGCGGGAGTGCCGGTCTCGCGGCAACGTCCCATCTGCCGGACCGGCAAGATGCCGGTCCTACTATGAGATTCCGTCGAAACCTTTACAAACGAGCGACTGCCGATTTTTTGGAGGGAACGGCCGGCATGGACGTCAGATGATCTTCGAAGCCCTTTCCTTCTCGCTGTAAATGCACCCGCAATACTTCTGCCTGTACAGCCCGAGTGTTCTATATTTTCTGACTCCTTCGTTCCAGCCGGTTCTCCAGTCTCTATAAAAAAATGGGACACCATATTTCTCGGAAATAGCTTCACATGTGGCCTTCAAAAGATCATGTTTCTGAAAGCGGCTGTAGAGCAGGGTGGTCGAGAATGCGTCAAAGCCTTTGGATTCTGCCAGCCTGGCCGTCAGTTCCATTCGGAAATTGAAGCACATTTGGCATCTCTTTGATTCTCGAAAGACAACCTGCTGCAACCATTCCTCCATGCCGTCCGGTTGCTCGATTTTGAGCACCGGAACATTTTTGTCCGCGGCATACGTAGTAAAAGCGTCCAGCCGTCTTAAGTACTCCGAAAACGGATGAATGTTGGGATTGTAGAACAGGGCCGTGACTTCGTGTCCCTCGGACCATAGATTCTCCAAAGGAACCACCAGACAGGGGGCGCAGCAGGTATGAAGAAGGATTCTCATGAAAGATGTTGTCTCCTTTCCAGTGTCATGGTATGAATTTTAACGCTCTATTAAAGCATATTTGCTTGCAAATGGTCCTGAACGCGAAGTATGAGACCGATGTTTGTTCAAACCGGCAACAAAGACTCGGCAATTACCGGCAGGGGTGCAAATCCTATTGTCAGCCGGTATCGGCGAACCTCCGGACGCTCCTTCTTTGCTTTTTTGGGAGCTAATCGGCAGAGAAAATTAATTCTTTCCTTTATCGTTATATTGCTGATTTTTTCTCCGTCGGCAATAAGGGCCGGGGACACGGAGGTTTTCCTCAATGCCTTCACCGAGGCAGCAACGGCATACCTCAACGATTGTTTTCTCCTGCTCGGGACCACGGCAGACGGCTTGGTTTCCGAAATTTTGCCCAAGGCAACCGCCTTGGAGATCGCTCAAAACGTCCAAAAAAGGGTTCGCGTGATTCGAGCTAAGCTGAAAGCTGTTTCACAACGGCGCATAACAGACCTGGACAGACAATTGATACGTCTCCTGGATAATGGGTACGCGTGCCTGGATCATCAGGCCTGGGCCTTGGTCAAGTTCACGGAACAACGAACGAAGGAAACAGCAAATGCCTTTGAGGATCAGAGAACCCGATGCCAGGACAGAATCAAGACACTTGCATCCTTCTATTCCGCTTTGCCGCCCGCGCCGGAGCTGCCTGAGCCCCTAAGCACGCGCTGATCGCCAACCCTTATTGTGAATCGCTCTCGATCCAAGTATTCCAGGAGTGGAATATTATACTTTCTTGACGACCCGGTGATTTCGCTAAAACGAGACGGCGTAATTCCTCCTTCCTGCGAAATGAATTCTGTCAGCTTCCGTTTGACGTCCTTGATGAACTCATAGGAAAAATAAAGGTCTTCCTTGACTCGAATCACCTTGCCTTCTTTTTCCAACATCCCCAGGAAAGTTCGGATTTGCTTAGGATCGCCGTGGGTATTCTCGACAATTTCTTTTAAGAGCGGGGGAGATTGCTGACCTTCGGAGATTATTTTCAGGAGACGATCTTTCAATCCTTTCTCTTCGTCCTTCAGTTTTACGCTGTGAGAAGCCGAACGGACTGTATCGCCCTGATCGACCACTTGAGTTTGTGACACAAGTGCCTCCAACACTGTCTTAAACAGCTTGTCTCCGCCGGGAACCGCTGACCGAAGCTCTTGCTTGGAGATCCCCTCTCTGAGGGGTTGATCCGTGTGGAACGTGTTGAGACGGTCCAGGATCTTCTTCTTCACCAATTCTATGAATTCACTGTGAATAAGTCGATTCTCTGAAGGATCGAATTTGATTACTGTGTGAGAGTTCAGCAGGCCCGTGAGCGCTTTGTCGAGCCGTTTGACGGAAAATCCGGATAGGCCGACCAACTCGTTTCTCGCGACACCTGACAGACCGCCGCTTCTGACAAGAGCCGCCACCATGGCCGTGTCATCTTCAATATCCAGATCGAGCAGGGATTTTGCCGTTCGTGCCCGCAGCTTGACTCCGCGAGGATTGAGGACTGTGCCGCCTCCGAGAGTGATGGAAGGGGACAAGGCCCGTATTACGAAACGATCACCCGCTGAAGGCACCAAGGGACTGGATGTGCGCAACTGCGCCATTGCCGTTTGCCCCGGCTCAAGTTCACCTCCATCCGGTAAGATCACGCGTGCTTCCACTTCCGATGTGAAATGATGGACTCGGACTTTCCGGCCGCTCTTCAGCGAAAGGGGCGAACGGGCGAGAACCGTCAATTTCACATCGATAATGGAAGAGGGCCTGAACTCACCTGGATGGGTGACTACTTCGCCTCTTTGGATGTTGGACTGCTCGAGACCCCGAAAGTTTGCCGCGACGCGTTCGCCCGGAAACGCCGTCTCTTCTTGTCGATTATGTGATTCAATTGAACGTACGGAGGTCCGCAAGCCGCCCGGCAGTATCTCAACCTCGTCACCGGTTGAGATGGACCCGGAGATCAGTGTTCCGGTAACTACTGTTCCATGCCCTTTTAAGGTGAAAATTCTGTCAACGGGAAGTCGCAACAGCCCATGAACCGGCCGGGCCTCGACTTGCCGTGATAGCGCAGCGAGAGTCTCCCGTAACTCAGCTATTCCCTGGCCGCTTCGGGACGAGACGCGTGCCATAGGGGCGCCTTCGAGAAAACTTCCCTTGATCAAATCCTTCACGTCTTCTTCAGCCAGCAGTGCAAGTTCGTCGTCCACGAGATCCAATTTGGTTAAAACCACCAACCCGAGAGGGATGCCGAGAAGTTTCAAGATGTCCAGATGCTCTACGGTTTGCGGCATCACTCCTTCGTCCAGCGCCACCACCAGCGCAGCGATATCTATTCCACCGGAACCCGCCACCATGTGACGAACGAACTTTTCATGTCCGGGCACGTCCACAATTCCGATCCTCACATCGTCGCCCAGGTCCAGGAAAGCGAATCCAAGCTCAATACTTATCCCACGTTGTTTTTCTTCTTTGAGACGATCGGTATCAATTCCGGTCAAAGCGCGAACGAGCTCCGTCTTGCCGTGATCTATGTGCCCGGCGGTACCCAATATGACTCGCTTCATATGCTGTATCCTCAAGGCATCGAATGCCTTAAAAGTCCCATTCTATATTTATTGCGGCCAGATGTCGATTGGTCGCTTGGCAGGGAAAGCGTGCGGAGTGTTAGGCCCAAACCATTTGTCGTAGATCTTTTTGAACGATCCGTCCTCAGCTATGTCCTGAATCGCGAAATTAATGAGGTCGCGCCAGGCGGAATCATCCTGGGGTACAGCCACCGCTATCGGTTCTATGTTTTCGGAGGCGGATATCATTTCGAAGCGGCCCGAACTCTTGGAAGAATATTCCAACAGGACCATACCTGAGTCTATCCAACCGGAAACTTTCGCTCGACCCAGAGCGAAAAAAGCGGCTGGTCTATCAGGAACAGAGACCACATTTTTTTCCGCATTCTCGTCGCCGGCTTCCCTCAATATACGCATTGCTATCTTTTCCGCCTTTGAGCCCTGAACCGCAGCGATCTTGTGTCCTTTGAAGTCGGCAATCGCTTTAAAATCCCCTTTGGGGACGAGTACTTGCAAAGAGTCGAAAAAATATGGCACTGAGAAATCGAACTCCCGTTCAAGTGTACGCGTGTGCCTGATTCTACACAGGGCAGCGTCAATCTGCCCGCCGGCCAGCATAGTGCTCCAGGTCTTTTCGTTCACCTTTACAGGCTCCAACTTAAGATTCATTCTTTGTGCCATTTCTGATCCGAGATCAACCTCGAAACCCACCCAATCACCGTTTGCCTTCAAGTATCCCTGTGGAACAACATTGTAAGGAAGGCCCAGGCGGACGCGGCCGCTTTTGACGGCGCGTTCGTATATGGCCCCGCAGATGCCTGTTCCCGACTGAAAAGTCAGGAGCATCAAAGCCAACGCCACGGCACATACACGGCAAAATGGCACGTTGTCACCTCCGTAGCAGGTCTTCCAATTTCTTCAAACTCGGATAAAAGTTTTGGTAACGACTACGCTATAGCGAACTGCGGATAAAATTGCGCTTTGTCAGCCCTCTTGACGGTGCCCCTCATCCTTACTCTCTTCAGTGGGACGGGCATCTTGCCGGTCATCGGTCCGGACCGGCAAGATGCCCGTCCTACTAACCCCTCCCTTGACGGGAGGGATCGGGTGAGGGTGATCTTTGAGGCAATTCTCGATTCCGGAGACTACAAATGCGAGGGAACGCGGGGCTTACTAGACCTCATCCGAGATGAGGTCGAGTGAGTCCTTCTCTGCATCAGAGTCCCCGAGGCCGTTCACGTCAACCTCGTCGCATTCGTCGTTGTTCCGGGTTGCGGGCCCTGCCACTTCAATTATTTCCTCTCTGCTGACATCCATCACGGTCTCGTCGTCCAGCCGGATGGAAACAGTCTCGGCCAACGGATTATACTTAACCACAGGCCCCTCGCCCTTATTGGTAGTGACGATTCTACCCACCTTGGGAAGACCCTTCCGGAATCCTTCATAGGTTTCGTGTTCGTATGCCAGACAACACATGAGTCGCCCGCAGACGCCGGATATTTTCGTTGGGTTTAACGAGAGGTTCTGGGTCTTGGCCATCTTGACCGAAACAGGCTTGAAGTCGCTGAGGAATCGGGCGCAACAGAGTTCTTGACCACAGCATGCGATCCCACCCGTCATTTTTGCCTCATGCCGCACCCCGATCTGCCTCATCTCAATCCGCACCGGGAACCTAACAACAAGCTGCTTTACAAGCTCACGGAAGTCCACTCGTCCTTCTGCAGTAAAGTAGAAGACATATTTTGATCCGTCGAAGAAGCATTCGACTCCCACCAGCTTCATCGGGAGCCCAAGGGCGTTTATCTTTTCAAGGCAATAGGCGTGGGCCTCTCGTTCCTTTTGAGCCAAGCGGGCTTTTTGGTCAAAATCCATTTTGCCGGCTTTTCTGATTACCTTTCGAAGTCCCTCCAACTGAGCGGCCTCGATCTCGTGCTCCGTGGGACGTATGGCCACCCGTCCCAGACCAAGGCCCTTCTCTGTTTTAACAATGACCCAGTCGTCGCAGGCCAGTTCGAGGTCCCCGGCATCGAAGCGATAGATCTTGCACGCGTATCCGAAACGGACCCCGACGATTTTAGTTCTGATTCGTCGCGGCGCCCTTCCTTCATCGCGCGCGGTGGGCTGTACCTGGGGAGCAGATTCCTCCTTAGGTGGAGGCAACAATAAAGGAACCTGAGTGTGAAAGCCAGGTTGCTGCCCGGAAGGTGTGTCAGACTTTAGATCGGTTGATGCGTCCTCGTCGGAGGGAGAGTCAGAGTCAGACACGGTCTGATGAAGAGCTTCCGCGTCCGGAACGGCAGGTTCAGCGACCAGTCGGCTTGCCGGAGTGAGACCTGTTTCGTCGGATTGGTCGGTATCCTGAAACTCGGGCTCCTCGTCTTCGGCACGGTCCTGAGCGGGGTGACACACAAAGTCGCTTTCGTCCGTACGGTTTTCCGAGTCCTCGGTCACGGCAGTTTGGACTGTATCGTCCGTGCGGCTGTCCTCGCGGTTCGATCCCCATGACCGAGGAAGATACGGCACATCCTTCTTAGGTTTATCGGAATCCATATTATTATCTTTCGTCAGCCGAGGAGCGAGCCAAAATGCCCATTGATGCTCCGGCCAGCATTCGACGTATTCTGAGAAGCAGCACATCCATTACCAAGTTCCGGTTAACATTGATTTCCGATTCAATAAGGTCTGACGCTTTGACCAGTTCATCGTAAACGAAAAACAGCTGCTCCCGTGTATGATGTTCAGCCGAGGAGACTATTCTGTCAAGCAAATCTGAATTGACACATCCTGACAGGGATGAGCCTTCCCTCGCTACCAACAGATCGCGCACCCAGGACAGCGCTATTCCAATTGCATTCAGCGCCATGCTTCGGTCTTTCGAAATCTCTGTTGACAGCTCCAGGTTACCACGAATTCCAATATTTCGGGAGTCTGTCAACGCTTCGATGACCCTGCGTCTGAGATCCAAGAAATTGGATGTATTGATCTCCAGGGCGCGAGCCACGCTGCCGGAAGACATCCCGGCGAGCAGCGAAGCCTTTTTTGGATCCAGACCTCGTTCCTCCAGTATTTTAGCCAAGATGCCGGGTTCAATAGGCCCGAATCGTATCCGCCTGCATCTGGATCGAACTGTAGGCAACAGAAGGAAGGGCTTGGACGTGACCAGCAAGAGCATTCTACCCATTGGAGGCTCTTCCAGTGTCTTCAAGAGAGCATTTTGCGCTGATCGGTTCATGCTGTGCGCATCGTCAATGACAGCTACTCGGTAACGGGCTTCCACAGGAGCATATTGGAAAAAACCTTGAATGCTTCGCACCCGGTCGATTCGGATCATGCCTCTGAGGGGTTTCTCAATTATGACATCAGGATGTTTTTCCGCGCATATTCGTCGGCAGACGTTACAGGAAGCGTCGAGATCCTCCTGTAATTGCGGGCAGTTGAGCATAGCCGCAAATCGCATTGCGACCAGTTTTTTCCCTATACCTTCGCGGCCGGTAAAAAGATACGAGTGCGCGGGCCGTCCTTCGCTCACGGTACGCTGCAGCAAATCCAAGACGTCTTGATGTCCGAGCGGAGGATTCATAGAGAGATACGCGGCGGAAACTTTCTACCCGCCTCGCTTGACTGGAATGAACCTATCCAACTCCAGCACCAGTGGAGTGGCAACAAAGATAGATGAGTAGGTCCCGAAGATAATTCCCACTATAAGGGCCCAAGCGAAATCTTTGAGGACAGTCGTTTCGAACACCAAGAATGCCACAACAGAAAGCATGGTAAAACCGCTGGTCAGAATTGTCCTTGAAAGCGTTTGGTTAATCGAAGCGTTGAATACTTCGATAAGAGGGCGTTTTTTCATTATCTTCAAGTTGTCTCGTATTCTATCGCAAACCACTATCGTGTCGTTGACATCATACCCTATGACCGTCAACATAGCGGCTAGGATCGTCAAGTTGAATTCTTTCCCTGTCCAGGCGAAAAAGCCGTACACTATCGTCAAGTCATGCACCAAGCAAAAAATGGCCCCGAGCCCCATAGTAAACGTAAAACGAAACGCCATGTAGATGAGGAGGAAACACAGTGCAATGATGGTGGCCCAAATCGCGGACTCCTGAAGGTCCTTGCCTACCTTGGGACCGACCATTTCAAGGCTCCGTATTTCAGTGCTGCCCTTACCGATCTTATTGTCCAGCAGTTCCTTGATACGCTGAGACAGCTTTTCAGTGCCTTCGGACGGCAGTTCCATTCGAAGGACAAACTCTTCAGCCGCCGCTGAAAATTTTTGCACCATGAGGTTCTCGCCAAAAGGTTGCAGGGCCTCACGAACGTGATCGGTGTCCACCGGTTTGTTAAAACGGACCTGAACCACAACCCCGCCGGTGAAATCTATGCCGAGGTGCACATGCCCTTTGATGGGAATGGACAAAAGGGACAGAACAAGCATTACGGTAGTGAACGCGTACGCATAATGCCGGTTTCCGAGAAAATCTATATTGGTATTAGGTTTTATGAGCTCCACAGGTCCAATCCTTTTTGAAAATGCCTACGACATCTTATGAAACATTACAGACTTAAGACCCGCCCAAGGTCCGGTCCCGTTCGATCTTCAAATGCTAAGAGTCTTGATCCGCTTAACTTGAAATGCGAAATCAAAAATCGTGCGTGTGATGAAGTATGCTGTAAATAACGAGATCACAAGACCTATACACAACGTGACAGCGAAACCCTTGATGGGTCCGGTCCCGAACTGTATGAGCGGAAGGGCCGCAAGGATGTTGGTCACGTGCGTGTCGAGGATCGTCACAAACGCCTTAACATATCCAGTGTCCAACGCTGCCTTCGCCGACTTCCCCATCCGCAGTTCCTCTCTAACCCTCTCGAATATCAGAATGTTCGCGTCGATGGCCATACCTATGGTCAAGGCGACACCGGCAAGGCCCGGAAGCGTCAAGGTGGCCCGGAGTCCGGGAGAAACCATGACGGCGAGGATGAGCAGAAGGTTTGTGATCAGAGCAATATCAGCCACGAGTCCCGACCATTTGTAGTACACGGCCATGCCGACCGCGATGAGAATTATCCCAAGCAGTATTGCGTTGCGACCCAGCCGAATAGAGTCCTCACCCAGTGACGGGCCGACCGACCGATTTTCCAGGATTTTTACCGGCGCGGGCAACGAGCCTGCACGGAGCACCAGCGCAAGATCATGAGCTTCTTCCGGGCTAAACATCCCTTCAATTATAGCGGAGCCGCCGGAAATCCGATCCTTGATCACCGGCGCGGAATAAACGCGGTTGTCAAGGATGATTGCAAGGCGCTCTCCCACATGTTCGCCGGTTATCCGCTCAAATGCATTTCCTCCCACTCTATTAAAGTCCATGTGGATGATCATCCTGCCCATCTTGTCCGGCACGGGTTTGGCATCGGTGATGACATCACCGGTGAGCAGGATCTGCTTTTTTATAAGATACGGCTGACGATTAACCGCACCGGTTCTCGGGTTTCGGTTCACTTGGTAAAGGACTTCATCGCCCTGGGGCATATCTCCTTTGAGAGCGGCGCTCAGGTCGCCCTTTTCATCCACCAGCTTGAATTCGAGACGAGCGGTTCTCTTGATGATATCTATGGCCCGGTTAATGTCCTCGGCCAGACCCGGCAACTGAACCACGATCCTGTCCGCTCCCTGGAGCGTCACATCAGGCTCGGCAACCCCGAATTGATCCACACGATTTCTTATTGTATCCACCGCCTGGCGCACGGCCCTCTGTTGCGTGGCCTCAACCATCTTCGGGTCGAGCTGAAGCTGGACTTCGAAACCCTTTTCAGAGGGACCAGAGGAAACTTTCTTGAAGTTTTGAAGCTTGTCCAGCACTTTGCCGTCGAAGAGCGGTTCTTGTTCCTCGTCCTTCAAATACACGGTTAGAGAAGTCGGTGAAGTCCTGAGTATGTCATTGTAGCGTACCCTTTCCTCTTTCATCGCGGCGGATGCCTCAGAGACGGTCTGATCCACAAGCGCCTCGACAGCCTTTTCCGATTCCACCTCGAGTACCAGATACAAGCCGCCTTGAAGATCAAGTCCAAGCCGGATCGGGTTGCTCGGCAGATATTTAGCCCACCACTGGGGAACCGGCCCAATTGACGGGTAGACCAAGAAAAGACTCACCGCCAAAACTACTACTATTAACGCGATGCGCCATTGGAGATTCTGGGTCATCTCTGTTTGCTCCTGACTAAGTCTGATCGCTGACGGAACCTGAGGGGGCGAGTCCGGCGATAGATGACCTGGCAACACGCACCCGAACTTTATCCGCGATCTCCAGGGTCACCACTTGATCGGAGATCCCGGCAATTTTTCCGTAAAGGCCACCTTGAGTAAGGACAGCATCGCCCTTCTTGAGGTTCTCCAGCATTACCCTCTGGTCCTTGGCCTTCTTCTGCTGAGGCCTTATCAACAGGAAGTAGAAGACCACAAAGATCAAGATCATGGGCAAGAAGCTCACGAGGCTGTCCATACCACCGCCTTGACCGCCACTCGGCAGGGCCATAGCATATGCCGTGTCAATCATCTGTTTCCTCCATACCGGCCCTAAATTCTGCGACGAAATATTGGAGCCGGTTTTCTTCGATGGCCTTTCGAATACTCGCCATAAGGTTCATGTAAAAGCCGAGATTGTGAATCGTGGCCAATCTGAGGCCCAACATCTCCTTTTCATGAAAGAGATGCCTCAAATAGGCCTTCGAGTAATTCTTGCACAACGGACACGTGCAGCGAGAATCCACAGGCTGCGGGTCATCGCTGTAGCGAGCGTTTCGTATGTTCAATGGTCCTCGGGAAGTGAAAAGCATCCCGTTCCGGGCGTTGCGGGTGGGAATAACGCAGTCGAAGAGATCCACCCCTCTTAAAACTCCGTCCAGAATGTCCAGCGGTTTACCAAGTCCCATGGCGTATCGAGGAGCCGCTTTCGGGAGCAATGGAGCGGTCACCTCAATCATTTCGACCATAGTCTCACGGGGTTCCCCGACGCTCAAGCCGCCGATGGCATATCCGTCCAATTCCAGAGAACTGAGGCCACGAGCGCTCAGTTTTCTCAGGTCCGAGAACACCGAACCTTGTACTATGCCGAATAATGCTGGGTCAACCCTTTTTTTGGCCTGTAGGCATCTCTCCGCCCAGCGGCTAGTTCTACCTACAGCCTCTTCGGCCTCATCTTTTCCTACAGGATAACCCTTGACGTCGTCAAGGCACATGATTATGTCCGCGCCCAGGGATTCCTGAACATTGACGCTGAGTTCCGGCGTGAACATGTGGGTGGTGCCATCGATATGAGACTGAAACAGCACACCTTCATCCGTGACCCTCCTCAAGCGTGCCAGGCTGAAAACCTGAAACCCTCCGCTGTCGGTGAGGATTGCCCCGGACCAGCCCATGAAGTTATGTAGTCCGCCCAGATTTTCCACGATTTCATGGCCCGGCCTCAGGTACAGATGGTAAGCGTTACCAAGGATCAATCTATATCCGATGTCCCAAAGCTCCTGCGAAGAAACGGTTTTCACGACTCCATGTGTGCCGACCGGCATGAACGCGGGTGTAGGTATCTGGACGCGGCTGGTGGTCAGTATGCCCGACCGAGCCATGCTTCCGGAATCTTTATGGATGATCTTGAATTGGAAAGCCATAATTGGTTTATTATCTCGTACCAATTCGCGTTCAAGTCTGCAAAAAAAATCTCCTCTAACCCGCGTTTATTAAAGAAGGGAAGGTGGGATTTTGAATGCGAATTAGTTTCATGCCACTTCCATCTTCTGAGAAAAGATCGAGGATTGAAAGTACTGACTTCCAATCCTCGATACATTCACCTGCCTACAGTTCAAGCGCTGCGGGTCAGATCGAAGCCGGCTATCTGTTGGCCTTCTTCAATCCGAGAGCGTCATTGGCAACGATCATCTTCATTATATTTGTCGAGCCCTCCAGGATCTTGTAGACTTTGCCGTCGCGAAGAATCCTGGCGATCGGGTATTCATTGGAGTATCCATAGGCTCCAAGGACTTCCAGGGCAAGGTCAGGGACCGTGTCCGCGGCACGAGAGGCATAGAATTTCGCCAGACATGTTTCCCGCACATTGTTGATAAGCCCGCGGTCTTTCTGAATAGCGCATCTCCAGACCAGGGCCCTGGCGGCTTCGGTTTCAGCCACCATTTGGGCGATTGTTTCCTGGACCATTTGGAATTCCGCGATGGGGCGGCCAAACTGACTGCGTTCGTTTGCGTACTTGATCGCCACTTCCAGGGCCGCCTGGCACGTCCCAACCGCTCCGGCAGCCGCCGAGAGCCTTGTGCTCGCCAGTTCTTGCATCAGATGCCCAAAGCCTTTGCCTTCTGAGCCAAGAAGATTGCCCGCGGGGACTTTCACGTCTTCCATAATGATTTCGCCGGTTGGACATGCCCAGATTCCGAGTTTATCAGGTATGGTAACTGCAGTAACTCCAGGTGAATGCATGTCCATAACAAAGGCGCTCATGCCTTTGTGCTTGGCCTTTTTGTCAGTCATGGCGAAAATAATCGACATGTCCGCGACCGGCGCCCACGTGATCCACATCTTACGGCCGTTGATAACATATTGGTCGCCGTCCTTGACTGCCGTGGTCGCCATGGCCGCCGTGTCCGACCCCGCGTCAGGTTCGGTTATGCCGAAGCAACCGATCATCTCAGCGGACATGAGCGCTGGGATGTATTTCCGCTTCAGGTCTTCGCTGCCCCATTTGAGGATCGACATCGCGGTCCCCATGGTTTGCATATTGAATCCCACTCGAAGAGAAGCCGAGACCCTGCCTATCTCTTCGGTGACTATGGCGTGGGCTAGATACCCCATGGCATTCCCGCCATATTCCTCGGGTATCGGACAACCGAACAGTCCCAGTTCGGCCATCTTGTTCACCAACTCTCGCTGAAAACGGTGTTCGTTTTCGTCTTTGTCCGCAACGGGGGCAATCTCATTGTCGGCAAACTTCCGAACTGTGTCCCGGAGCATTATGTGCTCCTCAGTCAACTCCACATCGTACTCGTCACTCATAATCCAAACTCCTCCCGGAACAATACTCCGGAACCGTCCTTCACCACATGAGAAAAGGACAGCGGCCGGCCACTAAGACGATGTCCGCCTCCAGAAGAGGCGAACACTCGCCCCTCCGTCCTTGATACGAAAAAAGTCGTCAGCCACGTTAAAATCCAGCATGAATTCTTAGCAGATAAGAGATCAAGCCGTCAAGCAGGAACATTAGTACCAATGCCGTCACAACACAATTTGAGATTTTTGCACTGATCTTGCTCTGGTACCGGCCCGGGCAAGCAAGACAATCATGAAGATCACACCTACAAGAATCGCGAACCACAGAGTGCAGAGTCGGATCAGAATGACTGCCGGAAGACCGTCCGCGTACGGGATTCCCATGAATTTCAGGATCCCGATCATGCTGGCTTCGGCGCCGCCGATACCGCCCGGCAGCATTGACAGTGCCCCGACGATGGTTGAGAAACAATAAGCAAAGTTGGCCTGCAGTAAAGTGGACGGAAGTTCGAGTCCGGCGAGCACCACATAGAACGATAGCGATTCCATTCCCCACGCGACAGATGAAACCAGCAGCCCTACAACAAAGATCCGGGGTGTCATCAGATCGCGACCACTCGACAGGACCCCAAGAATTCGCCCACTGATCCATGAAAGAAACGAAATCCGACCGAAAAGCTCGAGCACAGGACGATACACACTCTCCATGCAAAGGAAAATCCCGGCTGCAACTACCACAGCCACGCAGAGAAGGAAAAGATGCCACCACCCGCTGAATAGAATCAATGAAAACGAGCCCAGCATCAGGACGCCCCACAAATCCATGAGACGTTCCACCATGACGATGCCCACCACACGCGTCATCGATACGCCGTAGTCCCGTTTAAGAAAGACCGCCTTTACGGCTTCGCCCACCTTTCCGGGCGTCCCTGTGAGAGCAAATCCCGCCAGGAATGCTGCGACTGAATACCCTAGAGGGACCCAATCACTCCCTTGCTTCAGGTAATAATGAAATCTCCATCCCCGCAATAGCCAGCCAATCAATACCAATCCGATAACCTGCGCCAATTTGCCCACGGGGAACCCGAGCAAAGCGGTCACAATGGCCCTGTAGCCCGAGGCGAGCGTAGCTGCTCCGTATAAAGCCACTCCGGCAACGACAAAGATTAGTATCGAACGGACAACTCGCGGAGAGGCCAAAGCTGAAACGCCCTCGACAGTATCGATCTTCGTGGGATTCTCTTCGTGCTTCACTGTTTCAATGGATGAGTTTGTCTGCATAAGCGGTTCTTACAAATGGGAAGGAACATACGCGGCCTATTGGCGGGTGGGGAAATAGACGCATTTACTGCTAAAGATGCCCCATGCCTGATCCAGTTGTTGCTTTAAGCCCTGGAGATATCGCGTCATTTGTCCATAATTAGGGTCCCTGGGATTCATCATAACAACCCTCTGGTACTCCTGAGCGTATCTATGCCACATGGCCTGCCAGTTTCTTTCCAATCCCAGGCATTCTCCGTACTCCGGATTGGTGAGATCGGGTCGAAAGGCGTACTCCTGCGGCCTCTGTTGCTGTTGAACAGGAGGACCGGTCGGGCCCGGCATGGGCTGCACTGGCTGGACCTGCGGATAGCCCGGCGCCTGACACCATGCAGTGACCGGCATCACCGTTAATATCATGCCAAAAGCCAGCACCGCTGCCAATCGTCCACCCGCCAGAGCTACGCAAAAGCGACTGATCATGGCCGCCCTCTGTCACAGCATCTTAATTAAATTGATTAGTTGTAGTCAAGTCGCAAAAGATAACCGCAATGCGAGCGATGGAAATAGAAACATCAGGTTCCTCTGTTGGCTGTTGCCGGAGCTCTCCAAATCTGATAAGAAGTTGCTATTAGTAAGAAAACCGGCAGATCAACCTGAAGCATCTACAGGCCGCCCTGAGGGGAGTTCGGTTATGGCCTTGAATAATTTCATCCAAGCAAAGCGCGAAGAAATCATGCGCATTGCGGCGAGACATGGAGCGGACAATGTTCGTCTCCTCGGCTCCGCGGCGCGAGGGGAAGCGGGTCCTTCCAGTGACGTGGATCTACTCGTGGAAATGAGGCCCAATCACTCACCCTGGTTTCCCGCCGGGCTCAAAGCCGACTTGGAAGAGTTGCTGGGGCGCCGCGTCCATGTGGTCACGTCTAAGGCATTACATCCATATATCCGGGAACGGGTATTGAAAGAGGCGGTTCCCCTTGAAGGATGATCGCGAAACGACATTGACCAGAAGCCGTGGATCGCGGGAACGCACGTTTGGTACCGTTTTGCTGACAACGCGATGATTCGAGGGTCCCAGATCTCCTTTGAACGAGCAAAACTGCGAAGGGCATGGCGTTCGGGGCAGCGCCTTAGACTGAAGGCGACTGGGATTGTCCAAGCGGGTATTTTGCCAACCGGAGAATAGCGACTATCGATAAGATAGCGTAATCTCGTGAATATGCCTTCGGAGACACGATGAGACAATGAGCGATTTTGTTACGCAAGTTGTACCCCGCATGTTCAACCAGCAAGAATTTGAAAAACATCAGATCGTCTTGGTCGATAATCTGTTTCAGAGCATCTTCGTGGAGTAAAGCGTTCAGGTCTTTCTCCATAGAAATCTGTCGTCCCTTAGAGTCTGTAGTTGTGCAAAAGGTTGTGATGCCATATGAGTCGCAAAACTCTCGCAGTAATCCTTCCAGCTTAAGGGTAAGTGAATCCACACACAGCACCCAATCGCCTTCCTGCGAGATTCCTGCAAGATGACGTTGGCACTCGTGCACTGATGGAGCCACAAGGTCAAGCCATCGAAATTCAATCTCTTGGCCTCCCGGTTGCGCGAACGCCCGTTTGCTTCCCAACCAAGTCTGGTTTTCCAGGAACTTCAGCAGGATGTCTCCTGACATTTTGCCATCGCGAAATGCTTCTAAAACCACCTCTTCCAATAGAACCAATTTGTCCAGCTCCAGAAGGACCTTGTAATGCTGCAGAATTCTGAAGTATTCCAGTTCATCTGGGGTCGAAAAGCGTTGAATCACGTGTCCTCGTGAGTCCATTAAACTAGTTGGCAACCTATCAATAATGTGAGTTTCCTGACGCTCTGATTTGGCAGTTTCCTGCAAGCTCGAATAATTGGGTAATAAATCTGTTCCGCTCATGAGGAAAGCGATGATTTGTTCTGAGCCCTGCCCCATCAATTTGCGTGCCAGTTGCTTGCATATCTCTTGGTGGTCAGTCAAGTCAATCTCTTCAGAGAATGTCGCAACCGGGATGGCGGTTCTGATTTGAGGATATTTTTGCTTTAGTTCCTGCACCTTGTCCCAGCGCTTAGCCTGCTTGTAGGTCATGAGAGCGTTTTGGCAATGCATCAGTTCATTGGGCGTGTTTTGGTATATCCCCATCAGTTTTTCGTAACAAGAAGCTTTTTCGCTTATCCAGTCGTGAGTGCGTAATCCTAGCCTCCCGTCAACTTTTTCCCCAAACTCAAGCGCTTCGATGGCTACCTCCACATGCCTCCAGCCCACCATATCTTGGCATAGCCTCCAACACACTTCAGCTACACCTTCAAAATCTTCTCTCTTCAGCTTCCTCCTTGAATCGATCATGAGAAGAATCAAGCCTCTTCGCAAATTGAACGAAGCCGGATTGGCGAAATCGAACTCGATGACCAATCGTCTGATCTCGCATCTGACTTCATCCCATCGAAAGTTCGTCTGAAAGGCCAGCGAAAAAGCGTTTCCAGCTGCTAGCAGCAAATGGAAACCAAAGTATCCCTCCGGGGCATCAATAGTCTTCTTCTCAAAAATCCTTAATAATTCGAGATAGCATGCGGCAGCAGTTCTTGCGTGCTCCTCATGTTTAGTGGCCGCGATGACCCATAAGCTATGTGAGTAGTAGGCCTTTAACAGAGGATTGCGGGTTTCGTTAAGTCTGCGTTTCAGATAACGATGGAATGTCTTGTCGAAATGCTTCTCGAAATTATGGAGCTTAGCGTCTCCTTCTTCGAAATGAACACGAAACACGGCGGCTTCCCAATCGCAGGCCAGGACTTCGTCGTCAGGTAGGCCAGCGACCTTTTTCCTTAAATCATCGAATAACTTCGCGATGTCTGACCCAGAAGGATGCTCAAGCGCGTGATCTTCCAGATAATTGTATAAGGATGTCAATTCCTTGAGCTCACTCATCAGGAGACTCTCCAAGAACCTTAAAGTTAGGATTTCCGGGTCATGAGGATTTACATCTCTCTCAGTGTGAACACCTATCATGTGCATCCGCTGCGATCAATAGGCAACGTTGTTATCCTTAGGTGGTTTACCCACCGAATCTATCGGCATCTAATGGAGTCCAGTGGGAGGTATGACTCCCGCACTCGAAGGCTCATCTCGCTCATGAGTGTCGCCTAATTTCGGTTGATATCTGGCTGAGGCTGCCGCACAATGGCCAGACGAATGTACAGAGATGCGAACGATGAGAGGATGTTTTCCGTTTGAAGTTCCGGTTGTACATAGACGAAGTCGGCAACCCCGACCTTGAGAGCTCGGACAATCCCAACCACCGTTTCCTGAGCCTGACCGGAGTGATCCTGGATTTGGCCCATGTCCAAGATACGGTGCATCCTCAAATGGAGGCGCTCAAAACAAAGTATTTTAGATCCCACCCCGACGATCCGGTGATTTTCCATCGCAAAGAAATGGTAAATGCGAAGCCCCCATTCGAGTGTCTCTGTGACAGGAGGGTGCGTGACCAATTTGACGGAGAGTTGCTGGCATTGATAGAGTCATGGGAATATACAGTGTTGACTGTGTGCCTTGATAAGAAAAACCACAAGGAGACGTACACAACATGGCGGTACGATCCTTATCACTACTGTCTCGCCGTCCTTCTGGAAAGATATTTTTTCTTTCTGAATCGTCGGGAAGTAGTCGGGGATGTTATGGCCGAGTCCAGAGGGGGAAAAGAAGATAGAAGACTGAAAGCGGGCTCTTCGCGTAAGTGCGTACCTCACATTTTCGGGTCTCAACCCACCAGTTCGTATCGGGTGGTGTGCAGGGCGTAGATACGGAGTATGAAGAAAGTTCGGTCTCTGAAGCCGTATGCTTGGCGCTGCAATGTTTTTATTTTGTTGTTGGTTGCTTCCAATGGTCCCGTAGAAATCCGATGGTCGTAGTAGGCGAGGATGCCCCGTTTGTGGCTGCTCAAAGTCTTGGCAAGGTCTTTGAGTATTCGGATACCTGATGCCTGGGCTCTTGCAATCCAGTTTTGCAGGTGGGCGTCGGCAGTAGCCTTGTCCGGTAGAGACCAAAGGAGTCTGAGATCTTCCTTCATGTAGTATGCGGTCGCCAGAGGCTTGTTAAGGCTCAGAGCCTCTTCGAGGCGAGCCCGCTCGTTGCGGTCGTCCTGGAGGTTTTCGGGATTCTTCAGGAGTAGCCAACGACTCCCTTTGAGGACATTCTTGTGGAGAAGGTCGGTAGCTTCTCGATAGAGATCACGTCTCAACTCGGTCAGTTTCTCATTCATGAGTTTGATCACATGGAAGTGGTCAAACACGATGGTCGCATAAGGCAGATTGCTTCTAACCGTAGAGATATAGGCTTGCGACATGTCCATAGCGACCGCCTCGATGCGTGCTCTGGAGGATTTGAGTCGTCTCCAGAAAGGCCCCATTGCGTCGGCTCCTTTGCCTTCACCAACGAACACCACTGCACCGGAGTCCAGATCGAGAACCACCGTCAGGTAGTGATGTCCATGACCGATGCTGATCTCATCGACAGCAATCCGCTTGAGTCCCTTGAGGGATGGTCGGGAGAAATGTTTACAGAGGTAGGTCTTCTGGATTTCCTTGACCGTGTGCCAACTGATCCCCAGATGGTGAGCCACATCCGTCATGGTCATGTGTTTCGAGAGGTCGAGCACATACCGCCCAAAGCGCTTGGTATACCTGCGATCCGGTTCGGCAAAGCCGATCTTCACCTGCCGAGTCACCCCGCAAACCAGACACAACACCCGCTGTATGGGAAACTCGATGATCGTCACTCTCAATCCGATCGGAAGAGTGATGAACCGCCGAAAGAGCGTCCCCTTCTTCCAAACTCTTCGGCTCCCACAAGCGGAACACAACAGGGTTGTCGGGTCTTGACCGATCCGAAAGATCGTCCGTCCCGCCTCGTATCGAGTGTGGACATGATGAATTCCCCGTCCCGTAATTCCGAAACAGTGATAAAGTACGCCGGTGGACATGACTTCCTCGCCTTCTCATATTCGTTACAAAGCCAAGAAGGCAGAAATCATGTCCCCTTTCATTTTTCAAC
>DATJPW010000194.1:0-35657 GCA_035506215.1 Desulfomonilaceae bacterium | reverse complement strand
AAACTGGAGTCGATAGTCTCGACAAGTGGCTGGGCGCAGAAGGAGCACGACCAGGTCTCGTGTAGGGGCGGTTCGTGAACCGCCCAAACAAAAGGCACCAAACGGTAGGGGCGGTTCGTGAACCGCCCAAGAAGGGCGCTTCTCGAAGCGCCCCTACTGCATCACATGCGTATTTGGGGTCTTGCAACCACTTGTAGTGTGAGCGGGAAGGGGAGAAGCGAGCGCAGGAACATTAACTTTCGATCAAATTCAACGTCTAAAACCAATGAGACCGTGGTAGTTTGAGCGCAGGAGGTCCCAAAATGAAATTAATAATGGTCATACTGACACTCGGCATATCGGTCATGATGTTACCGGTCCTCTCTTACAACTCTTCTATTGCCCCCTCGGACAACCTGGTTGCGGCGAGATGCGACGGAATAAAATATCCGTTTCTCCTTGCACAGACTGATTACGGCGGCGAGTTCGATCTTAACTATTGCCAGTACGAATGTCGCATGCGCTACGGCCTGGACCCTAGCGGTCTAGGAGGCGCCGGGGGAATACAGTCGCAAACTGAGGATTCTAATGAAGCTTACCAGCTCCACCAGGGCTCCACGGTTTATTATCAGTATGCCAATTGTCTGGCTGACTGCCAGAAGAAATTTTGGCAGGAGTTTGAAAGAAAGTCTGGCGGGACCGGAAAGACACGCTGAATGCTTTGATAATGCACTCAGATTGTACCATGGGTGAAGAGCCCCTGGGAAATGTGTTTGATTGGGGTCTTTAATATCTTACCGAGCCGTTTGTCCATAAAGGCAAGCATATGAGGGCTTAAAAAGAACAAAGGCCGGAAGCGCGGCGTCTCAAGCGCCGCGCCCCCCGGCTGGTGGGTGTTCCGCGAAAGGCGGGATTGCGAGGGGGAGGTTTCTACAAGTCGTCGAAATCCAATCCAAACTCACCGTCGCAAAAGTCTTCTTCCAGGTCGAGTGAAGATAACAGGTCGGCGGATCGGCCCTCGAGAGGGTCCTCGAAATCTGCAAGCGCATCGGCCAAGGATTCGTCGTCCATTCGACCAATGTAGTAATTGATGTTGTGTGAGTGAGGCATGCGAACTCCTCCCGGGTTGGGTTTGTGTCGTTGCCCTGCAACAAAAATACTAAAGCATAACAATTGGCTATTGTCAATCTTTAAAGTAAAACTTTAAGAAATAAAAAAGAGAGTAGCAGTCCCCGCAAAGCCGGGATAAGGAGGGCTCCATAAGCGGAGCCGGGGAACGGTGAGGAAGAATTACCTAATTTACCAAGATCGTGGCACGACACAGTACGGGCGGATTTTATACCCGCCCGTTTTTGAGACATGCGACCAAGGACAGGTATAAAATCTGCCCCTGCAGCGGTCGTGGGCTACTATGTCCAATGAAGAAGCAGGCGCGCTATAAGGAGTACCTTTCCACATTGGCGTCGCTGCACGATTGCCTCGCTGCAGCGACTTTTGAGGAAGTCCCTTGAAAGCCGCCCTCTACTCGGTATTTCCTAAGGAAAGGATCGATCTGAAGAGCTTGGGAGAAATGGAACGAGAATGCTGGGGATTAAAATCGTCATCCATTGCTCTGATCTCATCAAGCTTCACGGCCCTTCGTAACGGTCTGTACCATCGGAATCGGATCGCCAGGGCCTTTCCTGATCTTGTGCCCGACCCATCCCCGTGCCGTGCTTGTCCGTCAATTTCGCTCTCACTGGTATGAGTGAGGGTGGAAAAATCCCCTTCCAATCCCTCTTTACCAGAAGGAGGGACGGAGAGATTTACGTCCTCAAGAGACCAGTCATCAACCCGGGCGTGTCCGACAGCCCCGATCCTGTTCACGTAAAACAGCATCGGCAATCCCTTTCGAATGCCGTGTAAGCCGGCAGGGTCGGTGGATATCGTATTGTCCGTACGAAAAGGTCTTGAATGGGCCGGAGATACGCCCGCGAACAGGCTGTCCTGATGATCATCCGTCATCCGCGGCGTGATGAGGCTTGCGGCATTTTTCTTTTCCAGGTGCAGCAGGAGCGGTCTTTCTCGTCGAGCGTAAATCTGAAAAGGGTAAAATAGCGTCTCAAGTTCGTGCCATTCCAGGACCCTTGCCGGCGGGTGCACGATGATGTCCCGATCCAACCTGGTCATTCGATGCCAGAAACCAAAGCTGAAAGGAGGTCGGCATTCAGCCCTGACTCTGTAACTGAATCCTTCCGCTTCGTCTCTCAATTCATAACCGACCCCGGGTAATATTTGCCGCAGGAAATCAAGGATCTCGGAATGGTGAATAGCTTGGTACAGGAAATGCTTACAGAACCTGAGAGCAGGCTTACTATGCGTCCTGCAATCGGAATTAAGCCCTTCAAACATGAAACCGCTGCTCCTAAGGCATTGGCTGACCTCCGGGGCGATGCTTTCAGGCAGGCATATGCATGCCTTGGTTATCCCCATTTCAACCCATCGCATGATTTGCTGACCGAGAAATTCCGCGGCAACTGTTTTATCGGAAAGTTGAGGATGAGGATTAATTCCGAAAGCCAAGATGCGGACTTGGTTGGCTTCTTCTTGGACCCACAGGTTGACAAAGTCAATGTTTTCGCCGGCCTCAACTACTTCGCAATGAACGTCGCGCGAATCGCGGGAAACGAAATTGTCCAGAGTTTCCAGTACCGTTGGATTGTCGTCGATCCAAGGCCGCAAGAGATCCGTAATAGGTGTGAGATCGGACTTCAAGGCATGCCGAAGAATGGCGTTCATTGTGGTCCTTGCAGTGGAACAGCAATTGATGTCATAAAAACTTGTGATCTTGAATCTTGGATCATGATATTGAAAAAGAAGGGCAAGTTCAACAGCTAAGTGTAGACGGCGGGAGTATTGACTGGAGTGGCGAATCCGAGTTTCATTGCATAAATCATTGAGGGTTTCATCTGTTAGCTTGCGATAGTGCGTAGGATGTGGTGAATCCCGCGTCTCGCGGGATTCACCGCATCGTTCGAGATTAAAGACCGCGAATGATGCGGTTCCGCCGTGTACTCGCGGCATCACCGCATCCTACGATCCTGATGTCCGGGGAGAGCCCGGACGATCCCGCGGCACGCGGGATTCCCAGGCTGGAGCCCTGGAACAAGGAGGGCCTGGAGTATAAATGGCAGACTTCTTGGTGACGTATCTCGTGGTGGGTTCCAACGGAATGTTGGGAACTCATCTTATGAAGCTGCTTTCGGAACTGGATATGCAAAGCGCGGGGATGGATATTCAAGAGGTTGATATCAGTCGGATATCTTCCGTGCTGGAGGCAATTGATGCCAAGAGGCCGCGCACAATAATTAACTGTGCGGCAATTACTGATGTGGACGGATGTGAAACAGAGCCTGAGCGCGCTTTCAGCGTGAATGCGCGAGGCCCTGAAAATTTGGCCAAAGCTTGCCTCAAGTTCGGCTGCTCCATGCTGCACGTCAGCACGGATTATGTGTTTGACGGCCTCAAGGACAGCCCGTACCGGGAGGATGATCCGATCAGTCCCGTTGGGATCTATGCTAAGTCCAAGGCCGAAGGCGAGGCGCGCGTCAGACAGCTTCTGGCTGAGAATCATTGCATTGTTAGAACGCAATGGCTATTCGGGCTTTACGGGAAAAATTTCGTCGAAGCGGTACTTGAGAAGGCTCGCAGTGGTCAGGTGCTCCGGGTGGTTAACGATCAGCACGGCTCGCCGACTTACGCGGCCGATCTTGCCTCCGCTCTGATAGCCCTTTGCGAGATCCACGGCCGCGGCACCTTTCACGTGACAAACTCCGGGCAGACCACGTGGCACGGCTTCGCGTCCGCCATTATGCGAAAGGCGGGCTTCAATCATGTGGAAGTTCAAGCCATGAACACTTCGGAACTGGACAGACCTGCTCCGCGTCCTTTATATTCTGTGCTGGACAACTCACGGTACGTTGCCGTGATCGGCGCACCTCTCAGGCCATGGGAGGAGGCTTTGGAAGAATACTTGAAGGAGCGGGCACAGTCACAGCAGGGGCTGGTTTGAAGGGACCGTCTCATAATTACCTCACCTGCAAGAGACGTGGCACGATGCAGCGTAGGGGCGGGTTTTATACCCGCCCGTTTTTGGAAAATCCAACCAAGGGCGGGCATGAAACCCGCCCCTACCAGGATCGCGTGAATCGTGAAATAACCAAAAGGAAGTCCTCAACATGGGAATGACAATAACGGAAAAGATTTTGGCAGCCCACACAGGCGTGGAGTCGGTTAAACCTGGTGAACTTGTGCAGGCACGCATTGATCTGGCGCTGGCCAATGATATCACTCTTCCTCTTGCGATAGGGCCTTTCCGTGAAGCAGCAGGGAAGCGGGTCTTCGATCCTGAGAAGGTCGTAGTAGTGTTGGACCACTTTAATCCAGCCAAGGACATTCAATCGGCAGAAATGATAGCCGAAGCAAAGCGCTTCGCGCGGGAAGCGGGGTTGGCACATCTCTATGATATCGGAGATATGGGCATCGAACATGTCCTGCTGCCGGAAAAGGGATTGGTCCTTCCAGGACAGCTCATAATAGGCGCCGATAGCCATACATGCACGTACGGAGCTCTGGCCGCTTTTTCTACAGGGGTCGGTAGCACGGATTTTGCCGCGGCCATGCTTACCGGCGAGTGCTGGTTCAAGGTCCCGGAGACTGTGCGATTCGAGTTGGTTGGTGAGCCCGGCCCGTGGGTGGGCGGAAAGGACCTTATTCTGCACATAATCGGCGCCATCGGCGTGGATGGGGCACTATATAAAGCTATGGAATTTTCAGGAGCGGGAGTCCATGCGCTCAGCATGGCAGACCGCTTTACTGTTACGAACATGGCCATAGAAGCGGGCGCCAAAAATGGAATTTTTCCTTTCGACGACCTCACACGAGCTTTTGTTGAGGAGCGCAGCTCCAAAAATTACGTTGTCTATGCGCCCGATGCCGACGCTGATTACGTGGAGACCCGACGGATAGATCTGGCTCAGCTCGAGCCCTTGGTTGCTCTTCCGTTTTCGCCTGAAAATGTCCGGCCCGTTGCCGAAGTAAAGGGCATGCGGCTGGATCAGGTTGTTATCGGTTCATGCACCAACGGGCGCATCGAAGATCTTCGCGTTGCCGCTTCGATCCTGAAAGGAAGGAAGGTAGCTCAAGGGGTAAGATTAATAGTCATTCCCGGGACCCCTGCTATTATGCTTGACGCAATTGCTGAGGGGATTGTACCGGCCATAATCCGCGCGGGCGGGGCTGTTTCCACCCCGACCTGCGGTCCCTGCCTGGGTGGTCATATGGGGATTCTGGCCCGCGGTGAGCGCGCAGTTTCCACTACGAACCGCAATTTTGTAGGTCGCATGGGTCATCCCGAAAGCGAAGTGTTGCTCGCATCGCCGGCTGTTGCGGCGGCCAGTGCGGTGGCGGGATGCTTGGCCGATCCTAGAGACCTATAAAAAAATGTTGCAACCTGTTTTTTTTCTGGTATGGTATGAAACTTATAAAGGCGTCAAAGTCAGCGATTCAGGGGAAAAAATGACTTGACTTCCCCGAATTGTTCTGATAATCAACATGGTAATCAGGTTTTATTTGTCTATGATTCCAAATGCGGTTTCCCGGTCCTAGGCTGGGGGCCTAATAAAAGGAGGATTTGGGTATGGTTAAAAAGATGCTAGTTGTGCTCAGCGCTGTGGCCCTGATCATGACCATGGGCGGTTTGGCATGCGCGTTTAATCCCTGCTTGGGGGGCATGTCCACCACCGGTGATATGATTATGATTCCCATGAAGGTGAAGAGCACCTTTACAAAGACAAGCACCGGCACCGCTGGTGGCGATAGCACTTTCTTCATGGACGGTTGTGAGCAGTATAATGGTGGTTTCCGTCCGTGGCTCGGATGGAAGGGAACTACGTGCGCAATGAAAGTGCAAGTAATTCCTCCCAAGTGCGTGGCCCCGGCGTTTGGCGGCCCTGTGGCCTGGGGTGCCCCGCCTAGCTTAGCTCCCGGCGGCAAGCTGGTCAGCAACATCGAGAAATGCACCATTAATTCTCCGGGCTGCGATCCCTGTGGAAGCGGCGGCCTGCAGTATGAAATGGTCAAGAAGCAGGTGGTTAAGTAATTCCACGCTGCTGAAAAACATATACCCAAAGAAAGGACTGGGATACCCTGGTCCTTTTTTTGTTTCCACTTCTCGGCACACGAGCGGCGTGGCATCCAACGCTTTGGAATCATTATTTAAGAGCTACTGTTGTTATGGTAGGGGCGGGTTTGTAACCCGCCTCTGCCGCAATGAAGATCCGCCTCTCATCTCCAGTAGCCAGTCAGGCGAATGACCCGGGCAATCCCGCGTGTCGCGCGCGGCACGGTCCTACTAACCCTGTATCTTGACGGGAGGGAACGAATGAGAGGGTGAATAAAGGCTCAAGTCATTCTTCAGTTTTAGGGGGTATTCAAACCTAATAGTTCCGTTGCGAAACGTGCATAAAAACCGTCTATGGAGGCCCCAATTGGCAACTTTTCCCTACGTCTTAATTCTCGATTTCGGGTCGCAGTATACACAGCTCATCGCCCGCCGGATCAGGGAAGCACACGTTTATTGTGAGATTCACCCATTTAATCGAGGGATCGAGATCGCCCGGAATCACAGCCCAGCCGCGATTGTTTTGTCAGGCGGTCCGGCAAGCATTTACGATCCCGGGGCCCCTCAATTGGACCGGAGGATACTCGAACTGGGAGTGCCGGTGCTGGGCATATGTTACGGGCTGCAAGCCATAGCACACACACTCGGGGGAAAAGTCGAGTCCGCTCCGGAGAGGGAATACGGTCGTGCGGTGCTGGCGCAGGTAAGTGAAGCCTCGGTGCTTCTCCAAGGTGTCCCTAGCGGGAGTCAAGTGTGGATGAGCCATGGAGACAAAGTAGTTGAACTGCCGGAAGGCTTCAGGGCTTCAGCCGGTACTACGGATACTTTCGCTGCTTCAATCGAAAGGGAAGATCATCTAATAAGCGGAGTGCAATTCCACCCTGAGGTGGTCCATACGCAGCATGGCACAAGAATAATTGAAAATTTTCTTTATGTAATTGCGAAACTTAGGCCGGACTGGACAATGGCCTCTTTTATCGAGACTTCGATCGAAGAGATCAAGACTCGCGTGGGAGAGGCACAAGTCGTTGCAGCCCTGTCCGGTGGGGTTGATTCGTCCGTTATGGCAGCTCTTCTTCACAGAGCTATGGGAGAACGACTGCACCCGATTTTTGTTAATAACGGGCTGCTACGAAAAAATGAGGCCGCTGAAGTGGTTTCGACATTCCATGACGAGCTGGGAATCCATCTCCACTACGTCGATGCTGGTGATCGCTTCCTGGACAAACTTCGTGGCGTGACTGACCCCGAGCTGAAAAGGAAGATCATTGGAGAAGAGTTCATACGGGTCTTTGAGGACGAAGCCGCCCGATTCCCGAATGTCAAGTATCTGGCGCAGGGGACCTTATACCCGGATGTTATCGAGAGTGTCTCCTTCAAAGGAGGGCCTTCGGCCACAATAAAAAGCCACCATAATGTAGGCGGACTGCCCGAAAAAATGCATCTGGCATTGATAGAGCCTCTGAGGGAGCTGTTCAAAGATGAAGTAAGAGCGCTTGGGGTCGAGCTCGGCCTACCGGACTCGATCATCTGGAGACAACCTTTTCCCGGACCCGGCCTTGGGGTACGCATTCTCGGCGAAGTAACGCGAGAGAGAGTGGCGCTTTTGCAGGAGGCCGACGCGATAGCAATGGAAGAGATACGGAAGGCGGGGCTGTATCGAGATATCTGGCAGGCCTTTCTCGTTTTGTTGCCGATCCGAACGGTCGGGGTTATGGGAGATGAGCGAACATACGAATATGTGGCTGCTTTGAGAGCGGTGGAAGCTACGGACGGCATGACGGCCGACTGGTTCCGGATGCCGACGGAAGTTCTCGCCACGATCTCCAATCGGATAATTAACGAGGTGAGGGGTATCAATCGGGTGGTTTACGACATTTCCTCAAAGCCCCCGAGCACCATAGAATGGGAATAGACTCTTCTCATACCGGAGTGGTGCTTTAGCATGACCGGCAAGATGCCGGTCATGCTGTTCTGCCCACGTGAATCACCTTATCCGATATTACTTTCGGCAATCCATATGAATTCATTCACCTCATGGTCGGCTGGTAACCATTTGAAAAGACAGTGCCAGTTGATCTTACCGCCTTTCTCGGGTCGGTCCTAGGACCTCCGAGCCTTTTTCCGTATGGTTGTTTTGAGCTTCTCCACTTTTTCCGGCGAAAAGTCCTCGATAATTCTCTTGAATTCATCATAACGGGGGTCGTCTTGAAGGGGCCGGTGTGTTTGGGGTGTGGCTTTAATTGGGGACGGGTCCGTGCTTCTCATTCATATTCTCCCTGTATCAACTTTGATGTCCCGTGACGTCAAGATTGCAACGGCTAATAGACCACTTCATGAAGCTTGTCAATGGGAAAAGCGGCCCCTGATGCCATTGGTGTGAAGTTTGTGGCTCGGAAGGTCTTTTAAGAAGTTCGCGGGGGTTCAGTGAAACATTAATCTAACTAATGAATTAATTTACATAACATTTTTATTTGACAGGATATATCAGATCTGATAATTCTCGTTGAGAACATAAACCGGGGTTGTGGATGCTCTCGATCATGTCAGGACGCTCCAGCGATACAGTAAGATTGCCGAATCACACATTTCTTTACGGCATTATTCTGGCCGCTCTAGGAATATTTGTGGCCACGGGATCCGTTACAAGACTCTACGAGCTGCGAGAATTCTTTCCATTGAGGCTGCCCGAACAGGTAAATGAATTCATCTTGAATTATGTGCCTTTTATTCTGGGTACCTTCATCACAACGGTGGCATCTCTGGCCGGGGTCATCGTGGGCATGAACTGGATCTTAGGTGGCCTCAGACACATGTCACGGTTACGCGTTACGCTCAAATGGGCGGGAGACTACTACCGCCCTGAGAGCGTTTCGCTAGGGCTGAAGGAGGGAAAACTCCGTTCCTACGACAAATCCCCATCAGTAATTTTTTCACTGCTGGCCAGATTCTGGAGCAATGCGAGGTACATTTCTGAGATTCCCGGTGAGATTGTCCGATGGAACATGAGGTTCATCTGGAAGGCATTGTTCATTGGGATTGCAATTCATTTTCTTTTCCGATTCTTGCACCTGGTACCTTCATATTTATCCGGGCTGGGGCTGGGGACCGGTTATGTAATTCCTTCACCGTTTCCCCTTTACAATTTGCTTGTGGGTGTGTGCCTCCTGAGGATCCTGGTAACCTTAAGCCTAACTCCTCTGAAAAAACCGATCATCGGAAGGGAAATGGACTCGATGATAGTGGAAGGCAAAGGGCATCCCTCGGTTTTTTTCGCCATTCTGGAGGAAGGCTCACGCATTTTCGCTCACAAAGGTTTACCTAACAGAATCTACCGTTCCAGGCCGGTAGTGTGCGAAGACGGTGAAACTCTCATCGGCACCCTCATTGAGAGCTTTCCGGAACATGTAAGAACCTCGTGCCGTTTCGCAGCGCTCTTGAGTCTTTTGCTTGGAGCGGGGATGGTTCTGGTGGGGTTCCTTCAGATCATTTTCATGCAGTATCCCAGCTTTTCCGTAAGCTACGAAGAGTTTTTCAGACTGCACATACCGAACCTTCTAGTCGACACTATCCTGAATGTAGCCATGATTCTGTTCGGAAAGGGTTTTCTCGAACAGGCTCGGTCGCTGATGTCCGTCTATCGGTTCAAATCCAACCTAGTTTACGTTGAAGCCAAGGGCGATTTTGAAAAGAAATTGCTGCCCGACTTGGGGAAAATCATCTCCAAAGAACGCCTATTCGATCCGTTATGCCAGTGCGCCTTTAATGTAAGGTATTTCTCCGCGGAAGCAATTTCAGAAGCGGTGACTCCGGAAGGTGTGCGTGAACTGGTAGGACTGGAAACCTCGGGGCGGCTTGCCAAGGACATAGGACGTCTGAAGTTTATGCCGTTTCAGGTGCAGTTCGTGGACAGATACCCGTCTTCATGGATACAAGTGGAGGAAGCGCAAAACGGTTCCGAGGAACAAGCAGCCTCCACCGGGCAGCCCGACCGTAATGAAGATGAGGCAATTTCCCCTGATTTGGCGGCCTCTTCCGGGAGCTATGGATGATAGGCAAGGGGATACTCTGTTTTTCGTTGGCCGGTATAATGACCATGACGGCTGATGCATCCCAAACAAGGTCCGAAGTCGTGTCCGCCGGAACACAAACGGCAGCAGTTTCGTCCGGCGCCAGATCTGCGCGTGGGGATCAGATCAGAGATATTGAGCTTAGACAGATCAAAGGCATGATCTGTTATCTGGGCGGCAAACCCGATCACGCGCCCATTCTACAGAAGGCAGGGAAGAAATTTGAAATAGACCCTCTTTTCTTGGCTGCCGTGACCTACGTAGAGTCCAGCTTCAGGCATCGCGCACGTTCCGGAAAAGGGGCTTGCGGTCTAATGCAGCTTAGACCGATTATAACCAAGGCGTTCGGTGTCACCGATCCGTGGGACCCACATCAGAACATTATGGGCGGCGCGGCATATTTGCGGAGTTGTTTTCAAAGGTATTCAAAGCATTCCAATTCAACCTTTCTCGCCTTGGCTGCGTACAATATCGGCCCTGGTCCGGTCAAGAAGCTGAACGATTCGCAAGCGGCAAAGCGTTTCGTGAAAAAGGTGTTACGCGTGTATAATCGTTTCACCGATGAACCGATCCGTTTGAGTAGTAGGTGATAAATGTCAATTCACCAAACAAACTGATATGATGATCTTGTCGTGGGGAAACGGATGAATCCTGGACGAAAGCCTCGTTTTGCCGGAAATTGAGGTGAGCAGATGAGACCTTCGCTAGTACGAAATATACTGGCTGCTCTAATGATCATAGCTTTGGGAATAGCGGCCCAGGGCCATGCAGAAGACTATCTGGTAATCAAGAAAAGGGGTGGCCCGGAGCAGAAAATACCCCTTGATTTTCCTCCTGAGCAAATCGAATCATTTCAAGTGGAATCCGCGGCGCCAACGGCAGGGACCCCCACAACAAGAGAACGGCGACCTGCACGGACGGATGAGGAATCCGCTCCACCGGCCAGGGAGCCTGAAACACAACCGATAAGGCGCGCCCCGTCTGCCCCTGCTCAGATAAGCCCCGGCGCCCCTTCGTCGCAACCGATGATTTTGAGACAAAGGACCGAACCCGGTCGCCCGGCGACTGAAGAAGAAACGCCGGCTACATCTGTCAAGCGACCTGCTGCAGGCCCCGTTGCCGCTGCTGTTCCAGGAGGCGGCGGAGTCTTCTTTGTCAATGTGTATGAACTCCCCGATGGCACTCGAGCTTTGCCCGATTACAGTGCGCGGCGGCCCGTTGAATCGTTGACGACGGATAGAATCAACCTTGACCCGACCAGGGGGCAAAACGAGCCCGCGGGCTTACGCGAAAATGCCGAATGGCTGGGCATGCGATTCATGGGCATGTTTCCGGTGGCCGGCGAGGGTATCTTCAGGTGGAGCGTTCAAGCCAAGGACGGCGTCAGACTGCATATTGATGACAAAACTCTCATTGAGAACGACGGGATTCATGAGACAGCGGTCAAGTCCGGTTATATCCATCTCAGTGAGGGAATTCATTCCATTGTAATGGACAGCTTCAATTCTAAGGGCGCTCCGTTCTTGAAGCTTCTTGTGACGCCTCCTGTGGGCGAGGAACAGATTTTCTCGATTAAAAACGGTTTGGCAGGTTGGCAAGAACCCGCCAAACCGTACGACGTGCTTTGGGGCCAAGTGTACTTTGTACCAAAGGGCAACTATCCTCAAGGTCCGGATTTCAGTCGGTTGAGCCCCATAGGCCGAATCATAGCCCCTGAATTGAATATTTCCGGCGGGGAAGGATTTCCGGGAGTCCCTGGAAGAAAGGATATGGTGGGAATTCGTTATGAAGGTTTTTTCAACGTTCAAGGGGCCGGTATATTTGCTTTTAGGTTGCTGGCGGACCACTTCGCGAAGCTCACGATAGGGGACCACTCGATTGCGGAAGTAACCAAGGCGGGGAAGGTGGATCCACAGGGAAAACTCGGTTGGGCTTTTCTCCAACAAGGGAGTTATCCGATAAAATTGGATTTCTTTCACCCTGAAGGTCCCCCCCACTTGGCCTTGTATGTCACACAACCTGAGAAACCCGAACAGATCTTTTCCCCGAGTCAGGCATTGGAAGGCTATGTGTCGGAAGAAGGAAAGATGCATCTCATACCGGCTTTTGTATATTTCCTGAGTCCGAATAGCAAGAAGATGCCGAACTACAATGCGCTCACACCTTCCGGAATGTTTTTTACGAGAGCTATTGATTATCCGGTGGATCGAGGCTCCAAAGAATTTCCGGGAATACCTAAAAGGGAAGACTGGCTAGGAATAAGGTTCTACGTGAAGTTCTCTCTCAATCAGGAGGAAGCCGGGACCTACGCGTTCCGTGTGGTTTGCGATGATTCCGCGCGGCTTATCGTAGACAAAAAGAGAGTTATAAATCTGGAGAGTACCGGAAGAACCGTCGACCAATCGGGTAGTGTGGGTTTGGAAGCCGGGAGTCACGAAATGTTCCTGGACTACTTTCAAGCCACCGGACCTAACGGCATTCAGCTCTTCATAACTCCTCCGGGCGGAGAAGAAAAGGTCTTCGCTTTCCAATGATTTCCGGTCGGGGAGAAAAGGCGTCCTACCGCACGTAGGCTCTGATACCAACATCCGCATTCAAAATCCCCCCATTCCTCCCTTTAATAAAGGGGGGTTAGGGGGATTTTCGTACAGACTTTAACGTGAAAGTTGGTATCAGACTCGAATTCGCGGATATTGCCGGAAGAGTTTTATCTGCCGATATTTACTACCCATCCATAAGGATCCGGCTTTATGCCTGTCTGCATTCCAGTGATCTCGTCGAAAAGCTGAGCAGCTAGTTTCCCGGTCTTGCCGTCGGCCACAACGTAGTCTCTTCCCTTGTAGCGAAATAGGCTTACTGGAGATATTACCGCGGCGGTCCCTGACCCGAAGATTTCGCGAAGTGCTCCGTTTTCGGCTGCGGCAACTACTTCTTCCACGGAAATAACGCGTTCGGTAACCTTCATGCCCATGTCCGATGCCAGGCGGAGCACGGAATCTCTCGTGACGCCCGGCAGAATAGTTCCTCCGAGCGAAGGGGTGATGAGTTCATCTTTTATGCGGAAGAAGATGTTCATTGTACCGACTTCTTCCACGCCGGTCTTGTCTACAGCGTTCAGCCACAGCACCTGTGTAAAACCCTCCGCGTGCGCCTTTTCGGCCGCTAAAAGAGACGCTGCGTAGTTGGCCGCGGTCTTAACCTCACCCATTCCTCCTCTGGAGGCCCGAACGTACTGGTCGGTGACCATGATCCTCACAGGTTCGAAACCCTCCGGGTAGTAAGCGCCAACAGGGGAAAGGATGATAAAAAACAGGTATTCCCTCGAAGGCCTTACGCCCAGGTGAATATCGGTTGCTATCACGGTTGGCCGCACATAAAGCGAAGTGCCTGGAGATCTGGGTATCCAATCCTTGTCCGTCCTGATAAGTTTACACATCTGGTCCATAAAAAGTTCGGGGTCAATAGACGGGATGCAAAGGCGCTCGCAAGATCGATTGAAACGGCTCACGTTCATATCCGGACGAAATAATAAAATGTCGTCTTCATTGGGGCCGGCAAATGCCTTGAGTCCTTCAAAAACCTGCTGCCCATAGTGAAGCACCATAGTGCCCGGGTGCAAGGCCAGGTTCGTCAGCGGCTTAATTTCAGGCGATTGCCAGCCACCCATATCGGCGGAATAAACTATGGTCAACATGTGGTCGGAAAAGATATCTCCAAATCCGAGCTTGTCTTCATCGTAGCCTGGCAGGTCGGTCCTGTTGCGAGGTACCCTTGGCATGACGCCTCCGTATGGTAGCTGATCTCACAGCTATTTTAGGCCAAACCAACCCCCTCACTGGTCTTGAAACGTTTTATTGGAAGCGTTGACCCGAGATCGAGACCAGAGCGCGGGACTGTCTTGGTAAAAATTATTGATTACCAGAGGGATCTATTCACGTCAAGCTCAGGTTTTCAGGAAGGGCGCCGCCACAGAACGGCAGCGAAGGCGACACAGCCGATTAAAAGTCCGGCGAGGAAGAGCGGCCACAGAAAAGGACCTGGTAATCCGCCATTCATAATGTTCTCATAATCCCGGCAAAAAGAAACGATAACGACAATCCCTCCCAACACTATTAGGAGCCAGTCCATCCAACTGGCTATTACAGGACGACCTTGAGACTCCAGGTGTAGTACGGTGATGCCTGTGACAATCATGGCCAACGAGATTAATATCGGCGCCAGCACAGGGCCGACCCACGGAACTGGAAGCAAGAAAAGCAGATCCCACGTGAGCAAGCTGGAAGGCCAATCCAAAAACAGCTTAAGCCATCCATAGAAAGAAATGTCCCACACCCCGAAAGCCACCATGAAATAGGACCAAGCTTCCCTACGATTCCGTCCTGCGACAATTCCCAAGGTTGCCAACATTATCAAGGTGCATGCTTCCCTGCCGAGCTCGATGAGGACTCGTCTCCAATGCTCATCCCCCAGCATTTCTATTTGCCGCAGGGTCAGGACGGGAAAGTGGAAGCCGCCTTCTTTAAGAGGGTAATAAAGAGCGCGAAGGTATTCCACTACCGCGGCCTCAACAAAGGCAAAGCTGATCGCCCACACAACAACTACGATGAGGTTTTTCAAGCGTGTCTATAACGGAGTGAGAATTACCAGTAATCGTCAGAGCCGCAGACTTGTTCGATAAATCTGGTTCGTGAGTAAGCTGGGCACTCATTACAGGAAAAATCCGACCAACGACTCTTCAGAGCTGCGTCCAGGCATTCGCCGTAGTGGTCGCAGTCTACTTTTCTATACGGTCGGTCCGTCTCTCGATTACCTTTGACCAATACTGGCTTGGGGTCCATTCTCCCGATCCAACCTCCTATTCGGCTCCTGCTCTATCCCTGGTAGAGACATGGCCGGCAATTATGCAGGTATTCCAAGAAATTCCATGGTTCTCTCCGGACCGGTAAAGCACAAAATTGAGCCAACCTGACAGCCATTTGGCAAGAGTTTTGCGCGCTGCCAACAATGACACGTGTAAATCATCACACGAAATATCAGATCGGAAGCGCAACTGCGTTTCTTCACGCCTCGGACGATGATTTACTAAACTAGTCTGGACCCATTGTCAAGGGGGGCGATGTCCGAGCAAGAATGCCTGTCTGGCGTAATCCTGCTACCAGACCTTCGAGCGCTCTCTCTGCGGTGCCGATCAGGAGGCTAATTGTTTACCATCTGTGCGCCCGGAGCAGGGTGCCTGTGGCCAGCCTGAGCAGTGAGGATTCTTCATAGACGTGCAAGCGGCAACATGCTAATTATATAACTTTTAAGAGCCGCACCTCACTTCAGGCCTCGCTGTGTCTGAAAATTTATCGGCGGAAATTGGCATGGAAATAGTTGTCCGGGTATTCTACGGGAACGCTCCGATCGCGGAGGTAACTTACAGGGCCGGCCTCCTTGTAGAAGTGCGGGTTGAAAAGGCGTTTCAAGACGAGAGAATAAACTTTAAACTTTCCCATTCTGATAATGGAGAACTTACCGGAAATTGGGAAGAAGCGCTTGACGTATACTTCAACGAGGGTCGTTTCGACACAAAGGACCACATCTTTCCTGGCGAGATGCGGAGGGTGGGGAGCGCAAGAGACCACAAATCTCTGTTTCGTCAGGCAGCCCATTCGCTGCTAAAAGATTTAGAACCACACGGCTACTATGTGAAAATAGAATACACCTGATTGCATCCGACATCATACCGGCAGTTTATCCGCGAATTTAAATTAGGCGGGGAAACCCCTCTTCAAGAAGGGAATCTCCCCACAGTTGGCTTTAAGGCTTGTCCTAACCGATATTGGTGGCCATGAAAAGGACGGCGCGATTGCGCTGTACCTTTAAGCGGATCACCTTATTCGATTTGGCCTCCGCGACGGCCACGTTGAAAGTGGAAGCGTCTGAAATGTTCTTACCGTCAACTTCAAGAATTACGTCGCCGGTCCTCAGACCCATTTTGGCTCCGATACCGTCGGGTTTGATATCTTTAACCCGGACGCCTTCACCCTCTTTCAGGCCCAGTGATTCCGCTGCTGCGTTGGGAATGCTCTCGATGTCTATCCCAAGTTCACTGGATGTTTCTGCAGAAGAAGCGCGTTTAGCAGAAGCGACAGCCTTCTCGGTACGTTCAGCGATCTGCACGTTCAAGTCCGTGATTTTCTTGTTCCTGAAGATCGTCAGCTTTGCTGTAGCACCCGGTTTTTCTTTGCCTACAAGGTTCTTCAAATGGGAATGATCTTTCACCGGCTGGTCATTAAACTTTAGAATTATATCCTCGGCTTTGACGCCCGCCTTTTCAGCCGGGCTCCCTTCGATGACTTGAGACACTAATGCGCCATCCGTATTAGTCCTTCCGAACGATTTGGCCAGCGATTCGTCCACGGCTTGAATGTTCACGCCCAGTAGACCCCTGCGAACTCTGCCGTCCTTTGTCAAATCCTCCATTATCAATTTGGCCGAATTAGATGGTATGGCAAACCCAATGCCTTGATATCCCCCGCTTCTCGAAGCTATGGCCGTATTAATTCCGATCACCTCTCCATAAATATTCACCAAAGGCCCTCCGGAATTTCCCGGGTTTATGGCCGCGTCAGTCTGAATGAAATCTTCATAATCAAGAATTCCCATGTTGGTGCGGCCCTGGGCACTGACAATTCCCTGCGTAACTGTCTGGTTGAGGCCGAAGGGATTGCCTATTGCGACTACGATCTCGCCGACGCGGAGCTTGGAAGAGTCGCCCAACTTAGCCACCGGCAGATTTTTGGCATCGATTTTAATAACCGCTATATCGCTTTCCGGATCGACCCCGACAACCTTGGCATCGAAGGTCCGTTTGTCACTCAATGTAACCTTGATTTCATCGGCATCTTTGACAACGTGCGAGTTGGTAAGAATGTGCCCATCTGGAGAGGTAATTACACCCGAACCCATCCCTAACTGCTGAAAACCTCTACTCCCACCGCCCTCTTTCTTGAAACGCTTGAAGAACTCATCCCCAAAGAATTCGCGAAGCGGGTGATTCTTGAAAAATTGCTCGACATCCCCCCCCATGGGACCTGCTATCTCTTTTTTTGAGCTATTTATATTGACAACTGCCGGCGTCACCTTCTCCGCCACTTGCACGAAAGAGTCACCCAGTTGCTTCAAAGCCGGAGGTGCATCGGATTGGGCCGCGGCAATCGGTGCGCTTCCGGCAACGGCGATTGTCAAGACCGCAATCATTGGAATCAAGATGGACAAAAAAAAGCCCTTTTTCATAGATGGTTCTCCTTCTAGAGTTAATTAAACAGATTTGACCTGTATCCCGGCATTTGGTTCTCCGCGCCCCATTAAAACTGTGTATCGGAATGACAGATCGCAACGGAGTCATATTCGCTGTAAATTACCGATATGGAACTTTCTGGTGAGAATCACAAAAAAGCCTCTGTTTCCTCGTGCAGGTCAATTCGAATTCCGGGTCTCTGCAACCAAAAAAGTACCCGGATCAGATTCCAAATCAGGCTTGCTTCGATCAGGATCCGTATGAATCACAATCCAACGCCACGCACCGGGTGTATCGGGCGTGAATTCAAAAGAATACCGCTCTTGCGGGACCTTGAGAAGTACATAGGTCCCGGTTGGTCGTATGAAAACAATGTAGAATCCCATGTCGCTTTTGTGTTCGCCGGGGCATGTCCAGTGGAATTCCCCTGATTTTCCTAATTCAATGGCCCGAGTGGGCCCCAACATTGGTCGGCACATTCGCTGAGATGGCGGTTCATCTGCCCGAACCGCCGAAGCGGGAAAACCGGCCATCAGGGAAATAGAGGCGATCAGCGTAAAGAGCAGTCCCCTTGGTGCCGGATTTAACAAAGCGTCCTCCGCCCTCGCGCGCCCATGCGCGATTCTCAGCAGGCCTGGGTGCCGCGGATTCACTCCGTGTTTCCCCGAATGGTTGTCAGGGTAGGACGGAGCGATATGGCTGAGAAAGCTAGCCCAAACCTTAGATCTTTGCAAGATCTATCAATTGAATATCTTGACTGTTGGACGCAGGCAGCGATTTTATATAAATTAATTTATGAAAAAATACAATAAACCATCTATTATTATTGATTTATTTTGAAAAGTATACTATAAACGGCTGGCACTGCTTACACGAGGTGAACACCATGAACATAGCGCAAGCCTCTCATGAGAAGCGAACCATCCGGGTTAAGGAGTTCCTGGACGATTTCCGTTCAGGTATGCATGATCGGGAGCTGCTCAACAAATATCAGCTTACCGAAATGGGACTGGAGAAATTCTACGAAATGCTTGAAGAGCGGGGCATTCTCCATGCAGAGGAAATTCGCGACCACAGTTGGAATCAGCGCGAAAGTTCCCGGGCTTCATTGGACATGGCGGATGAAAGATCTTCATATATATGCCCATGTTGTTTGGCCTCCCACGAAACCATGTTCGATATATGTCCCAGTTGCGGAGTTTCGTTCCACGCTTTGATAAGTCAGGGAACGGCTGGCTTTACGCAACCTTCAGAAGACGAGGAACATCGGCATATTGTCCAAGAGCAGTCCGCTGAGCCGCAAGCAGAAGAACCCAAAGTTGTCGGCGCGGCACATGCAACGGATGCAGTACAGCAGAGTGAAGCCGAAGATTCGGGTAAAAATATTCAAGACATTCCCTCCAAACGGCAAGATGATGGGGAGTTTTTTCCGAGTGAAGGCATACCCAAGTTTCAGTCAGTGTTCGAGGACTTGCCGGAAGACATAGTCTCAGGAGAGCCTCTCCAGTCCCATGCCGCGACAGATCATTTTGTAGAGGTGCTTTGCGACAGTTGCGAGCATCCGGCCGAACCGGGAATTCGGAATGTTTACTGCCGGAAAACCGCCTTACTGGCAGTTATGTTCGCTGCGATTTGTTTTGTAACCGGGTTTCTGGGAACGGCATCTCTGAGCTTCTTCGACGGTCAATCTTTTTCCAGGCTTATAGTATTCTTTTGTACCGTTGTGGTGATGCTGCTTGGTGTAATATGGGCCACTACCGGAGCCTTCTTACTCCTGGCCCGGGAAAAGGTTTACTTTTGTCCGTCTTGTCACCGGGTTTACTCAAGAATCTGATCATCAAGCGAGTTCGAGTCACTCCGGTGCCACCGGTTTTCGTAAGTTTATCGGTTTTCGAAAATTTTTGTCCGATTCTCTCATTGTTACAAGTCCGGCCTGACCCGTCATTGTAAGCGCGTAGTCTCTTGCAAGGGGCTTGGGAGATCGCTTCGGCATTTCATTCCTCGCAATGATACCCCATGTGCCCGTCGATGCGATGGCAAGGCCCAAAGCAATCACCCACGCTGGGTGGGAGATTGCTTCATCGCTTCGTATCTTTGCCGATCTTCGCAATCTACCGTAGGGAAAAGCGGACATTACTTCTGAGGATTACTGTAAACCACCAGACGATCTTCATGTGGTGGCCGGCTGTGGCCCCAATCATGGGCCCGACTTTCATTCACCACGCACTTTTGGATGAATCGGGTTGTGAACCGACAACTTTTTGTGTACTAGATTTGTGATTGCAATCGAACACTTCATCAGCCATCGGAGAAATTGCTCATGAATTCGTCTTTTGAGAATTGGGATTCCATTGAAACCCCACAATCGACTACGCCGGAAAAAGAATCTGCCATAGAGGCCCCCTGTTTGAACGATTTGTTGACCGAAGAAGAACGACATATAGAAGCCCTCTTTCCGGACCCGGAGGCCCAACGATTGTTCACTGATATCGCGGCGAATTTGAAACGCGTAAGCCGTTTCGTCTCGCGCATGGAACAAGATCTCGGCCGTGAACTGGGCATTCAAGAGAAGAAATAGAAATCGATCGGAATGAATCAGTGTGGAGCGCTTCCTTGGGCTCGCATTAGATCCCAAGGAGATCCGCGCCGGAGAGCGTATGGAAAACAGCCTGGCAAAAATCCTTTTCGGAAAGCTACTGGATGCCTTGCGATTCAGCCAACTGTCTTCTTCCGGGGGAGCCGCTGACCCGATTGATGTCAGGTTAAAAAAAGCATTCAATGTTGTTGTGGACGGTCTCAAGATCCGTGGCCAAATTTTCTTCCCTGTGGGCCGTCCTGCTCGTCTTTATCCGACGCTGATCATTTGCCACGGCATTCCTGGAAGCGTTGCCCCCAGGCCCGGTGATGATCCGGGTTATGAAGGCTTGGCCGAGGATTTCGCCTCGCTGGGAATGGTCGCGGTGATATTCAATTTCAGAGGTTGTGGAGATTCGGACGGAAACTTCGACATGACGGGATGGGCCCGTGATCTGGAAGCCGTTCTGGATCGGATAGCCAACACGCCTTATATTGATCCCTATCGCGTGATGCTGCTGGGCTTCAGTGGAGGAGGAGCTGCGGCCATAAGAGTAGCGGCGGACCGCACGGAAGTTTATAGCCTGGCTGTCGTGGGGACTCCATCAGATTTCCAGGTCTTTGAAAAAGACCCGACGGAAATTATTGCCGATTTCAAGGACAGGGGTATTATCCGGGACCCCGGTTTCCCATCGGACATTGACCGCTGGATGGACGAGTTTCGGCAGATTGAACCTCAAAGATGGATCGCCCATACCAAAGGAAAACACATCCTGATTGTTCACGGAGACGCAGACGAATTAATCCCGGTCGACCAGGCTCGGGAACTGTTCAAAAGATCTCCGGCCGGCATATCGGAATTGTGCATAATCCCGGGCGGGCCTCATCGGCTCCGATTGGATCCTCGCTGCATTGATATTTTGAAAGAATGGTTCTTGAAGACTCTCGGCTGGAAGAAATGAGCCTACTTAACGGCGTGACTAAATCTCTATTAACCTCAAACAGGCCCCATCAGACCTGATAGAATTTCATCCGGGGGAGTTCCACGGCAGTTAGCTTATTTCCGTAGACCGCGCCGGTATCTATGCCTATTTTGCCGGGAGTGACAAACGGAGTTTCGAGGGCAGTGTGCCCGAATACGATTCTTTTGTTCCAATCATAAGTGGAATAGATGAATTCTTCGCGTATCCAGAGCAAGTCTTCTTCGGATTGCTCCTCAAGAGGTACCCCGTCTCTAAGCCCTGCATGAACAAAGATGTAGTCTTCAGTTTCGTAATAGAGGGCCAAAGAAAGAAGGAATTCCAGATGGTCTTCCGGAATCACGAACGCCTTTCGTCCTATTCCACCTTCGACGTAACTTGCTATGGTTTCTGCTCCGCCATTGGCAACGTACAGCATTTGATCTTTTTGCTGGATGTAATAATCCAGGAGCATCTTCTCATGATTTCCCTTAAGGAAAATGATGTCACCTCCATTTTTCTTCAAGTTGACCATGAACTCGACCACTTCTCGGGACTGCGGCCCCCGATCTATATAATCCCCGATAAATAACAAAAGATCGCCGTTATCCCGGTTCCACGGCAGGATGTTCATGAGAGAGCAAACTTTGTCGTACGACCCGTGAATGTCCCCGACCGCGAATATTTTTCTACCCATGGTTACTTAGTTAAGCCTCCTTCGTCTACATTGCCCTCGATGTTTTCGCTTGTCAACGAAACGATGCATGTCCATCCATCAATCGACATGGTTCTTGCGAACAGCGAGATTTTATTCCGAGGCATTTGTAAGGAGCTATGAGGAAAAGACATAGAACTGGCACAGACCACGATATTTGACCCGGATTGTATGAGCATTGCAATCTTTTGCCATATCTGTCAACATAATACGGCATCAGTTGAATGCCTGCCGGCGGCGGGCATGACAGTCCTTTTATTTGAATCGGATAATGTACATACGGCTTGAAGGACTGGCGCACCTTCTGATCAGAACAGTACAGGGACCTGATGGCCTTCCCCGAGAACTGGTCCTAGCAAACTTGGGATCAGACCCCGAACTCAATCTCTTCCCTTCTGCTGAGCAAGGGCGTCGCGAGCACCCTGATTTGTGGGATAATGTAACGGATTTTCACCTGTTGCAGGCCCTCGAGAATTACAGACGTCGCGTCGGACACTTTAAGCCCGCGCTCGTTGCGGTGGCGGCGAAAAAGCAAGAGTCGGAGCCCAAAGAATGATGAATTGGAGACGGATCCTCGTAATTCTCGGGGCACTGATCACACTAATCGTAGCCGCTCTTCTGCTCTCTGCTCGCTTCCTGCCACAAACAGAGTTAATCCGAAGAAGCGTTCAAAACGAGCTTCGTGAATTGACAGGCCGACAGATCACCATAGATTCAATTAAATTCACAGGCTCGTTTCCCGATCTGATCACACTGGATTTGCAAGGAATAGCGCTTGTGTCTCACGACGGGAGAAAGGTGGCCTCGGTGGACCGTCTCATACTCTCGCCGTCGCTTTTGGCGCTTCTGAGGAGAGAAATCTCGATCAAATCGGCCACAATAAACGGGCTGCGGGCCACCTTGGAACGCTCGACCGACGGGAAGCTCAACCACCCGTTCCAGACCGAGGTGGCAGTTTCCAGGCTTCCGGAGCCTATGGCCGACACAAAACCACGTGCCCCCACAAAAGCACCGGATCCAATAGATTCAAGCGAAAAGGCTGCCACGGCTCCGGTACCCACGGAAAACGGGCTAAAATGGTCGGTAAAATCGGTAAAACTTCAGGACGGTCGCATAGATTGGGTGGACCGGCAGGTTGCGGAGGGACATGGACTCACTGTTTCTCTGACGTCGATCTCAGGGCGGCTGACTCAACAACAGCCGGGTGATCCCATCGCGATCCGGATCACCTCGCGGTTGAGTAATAATACTACCTCCGGGACGAGCCCGGTCAACATTGAAGGACAGATTTTGCCGACCGCGGATTTGGCAAGCGTAGAACGCATTGCCGTTTCGGTTGCCGTGCAATCTCTACCGCCAGACGTGTTGCGTCACTATTTTCCTGCATGGTGTCCGGTTTCGATTCGTCAGATGACTTTCCAAGGCCAGGCTGGATGGGAGAAAGGACGCCCTTCGGTCTTCTCTTTGACGACGGAGATTAAGGATGATTCTGGTCGACCGGCTAAACTGGACTTCCAGGGCGAATTTGTAACAGCCGAGGATTTATCGGATATCCGGCAGATCCGGTTTATGGGTGAAACAGAGGCATTACCGCTGGAGTTTTTGACCTCGTCGCTACCGACGGACCTTCCGTTTGACTCAAAAAAGGCAGTTTTTAAGACCAAGGTCAATGGCGAGTGGAGCAGAGAGCGGCAGTGGCGTTTGGGCGGCACCGGCGCCTTGGAGAATGTTATTCCCACCGGAGTTCTTAGTGGTCTGCCCGGTCCGGTACGTGTCGATGCAGAATTCCAAATGGATCCTGGGACATTGTACCTTGAAAAGGCCGAAATCCGGGAATCGGAGCGTTTAGTTTCGGTGAGTGGAAGAATTGAAAAACTTTTTTCAGATGAGCGAATGCTTAATCTGTCGGGCAACGCGATAATTCAGCCGCAACGGCTGAGCAATTTTGGAGTGCATCTCCCGAAGACCGTCAACATAAAAGGAGGCATCCCCGTTCAAGTGCATGTGCGAGGCCGAGCTGTCGAGCCGTTACTTGATTTGACCGGCGACATGACCAACGCGGCCGTCCGATGGGTGCCACACTTGGAAAAACCTTCTGGTAACCGGGCAGATGTGTCGCTGAAAGGAAAAATCTTCTCAGTAAAAAATCAGAAGCCTTCGGGCCTCAGATTTGACGGCCGGACGCAGCTCAGAATCGCAGGGGCCCGAGTTCGCATGAGCGACCACACTCCCTGGCTCGACAAATCTTTTATAAACCTTGATTCCAAAGCACTCTTTAACGGCAGGTCTGTGGATCTCAAGGACGCCGCTCTGGTACTAAAGGGTGGGCCAGTATCGCGGGAGGTGCTGAACGCAACGGCCAACATCGCCGGTCTCGGTTCGGCTCATCCAAAATTTGAGGGCAGTGGAGCAGTGGTGCTGGATCCCGAGGCGTTGGCGTTGTTTGGCCTGGAGTTGCCTTCCAGCGTGGTCTTGAAAGGCAGCTCTCGACTGAAAGCCGGATTCATGGGCGATGCGAACGAGCTGAATTGGACTTTGGACCTGCCTTTGACAAATTTGGATATAGCGGTGGATCGGTCATTCCGTAAGGCCACTGGAATACCAGGAGGCTTCAAGGCCTCGGGCAAGTGGTCGATGGATGCACTGGTACTGAGCAACGGACAATTGACTCTGCCCGGATTGGCCATGACAATGGACGGCAAACTCCGCGATGCGACGGGCAAATTTCAGAATATGAATGTCGAGCTCAAAAAAGCTGATGCGAGAGATATTGCCCGTTTCGTGCCTGCCGTGGGCAGCCTCAAGCTTTCCGGACCTGTGGAAGCATCGATTCGTCTTCGGCCTGGAGACAAAGGAGTGACGGCCGGCAGTTCAGTTCATCTTCTCGCCATGGATTGCCGTCCGGACAAAGCGGCATGGTACCTTGAAAAGCTTCAAGGACGGATCGAAACTGACGGCGCCAATTTAGTGGCACATGAGATAACAGGCAGATTACAGGGCACAATGGAAGGTCCTCTAAAGATTAAGACCGAGTTAAACAACTTCTCATCGCTGGAAACCATGCTCGGTCGCCTGTCTCTTCATGTGGGGCCAGGCCGATTCAACGCTGAGCGGCTGAGAAATGTACTAAATCCGGTCAGGGTCCTGATTGGCACCTTGCTCGACCCGGACGTCCAGAACAGGAAAACCGATTTAATGGAATTTGAATCTTTAGGGGGAGATTTTGACATAAAAGCCGGGACAGCTTATACGGACAATTTTCGACTGAAAGGACACGAATACAGCTCCGGAGCGGTCGGTAGCCTACGATTGGACACATTGGCCCTTGACGCCATAGCAGGGATACATACGGTTACTGTGGCCGGTGACGCTCTGGGAAAAATCCCGGAGGTGCAAAAATTCGTCAAGAAACATGAAGATCTCCTAAAAATCACAGGCCTCGACAAGGAGCTTCAACGCATAGGAATTCAAGCCCCCAGCGATCAACAGGTAAAGCCGGACACACAGGGCGCAGTGAAAACTCCTGTAACGGTAATTGTCAAACTCAAGGGGACCGCATCATCGCCTGAAGTGACGCCGATTCTGGAAACCTCCGTGGACAAGCAAATCCTGGCACGTTTGAAGTCCCTCCTGCATTAACGGAAGGTTTCGCGCAGCATGAGCACCGAGTCGTGATTTTTCATTCAACTGAATAATGAAACGTCGGCCGGCTTGCGAAAGCGAAAAGCATAACTAGCTATTTAGCTTGACATCAACGGCATAATTGAATAGATAATTACGGCATACAAGCCTTCCTTATGTGTTCATCGTCAAGAAAAACTACACACATTTTCCGCGAGGAGGACCCCATGGCGAAACGGTATTGGGATGAGAAGTTCGAGCTTATGAGTGAAGCTAACATGAAGGCGTTTCAGTTAGAAAAGCTGAAAGAAACGGTCCGATGGTCTTATGACAAGGTTCCGTACTACAAACAAGCCTTTGACGAGAAAGGAGTCAAGCCGTCTGACTTGCAGAAGCTCGAAGACCTCGCAAAGTTTCCCTTCACTGTGAAAACGGCCCTTAGAGATAACTATCCTTTCGGACTGTGCGCGGTGCCTGTGTCCGAATTGGTCCGTATTCACGCCTCCTCCGGGACGACCGGTAAGCCGATTACCGGCCCGTACACCGCAGATGACATGGACCAGTGGACTGAGTGCATGGCCCGCGCTTTGTGGGCTCAAGAGCTCAGGCCGGAAAGCATTGCCCAGAATGCCTATGGCATGGGACTATTTACAGGGGGACTCGGGTTCTTGCAGGGCGCGATCCGAGTCGGCGCCGCGGTAGTTCCTGCCGGCGCAGGCATGACTGAACGGCAGCTGTTATTGATTCAGGATTTCGGAACTACCGCTCTGTTCTCTACGCCCTCCTACTGCATGACTATTATCGAAAAGGCTGAGAGGTCCGGCCTGGACTTGAAGAAAACCAAACTTCGGACAGGGCACTTCGGCGCGGAGCCCTGGACGGTGGAAATGCGAAAAGAGATAGAGGCCAGAAGCGGAATTCACGCATACGAGTGTTACGGCCTGACGGAACTCATGGGTCCCGGCGTCTCATTCTCGTGCGAAGCTTACAAGATTCATATCAACGAGGACCACATCTATCCAGAAATAGTGGATTTTCAAACGCTTGAACCGGTTCCGCTTGGCCAGGAAGGTGAATTGGTGCTCACGTCACTTCAACGTCAGGCCATGCCTATGATCAGGTACAGGACACGAGACATTTGCACTCTGCGTCGGGACAAATGCGAATGCGGGCGTACGCTTATTACCATGGACAAAATTTTGGGGCGAACCGATGACATGATGATTATTGGCGGAGTCAACGTCTTTCCCTCTCAGGTCGAATCGGTCCTGATGGAATTCGCGGAAATTGAGCCTCTGTATCAAATTCGTCTCAGGAAGAAGGGCTATCTAGATGCCATGATGGTCGAAACGGAAGTCAAGCCCGAGGTTTATTCAGCCGGCCAAGCCAAGGTCGAGGATCTGGCCAAAAAGGTGTCAGGCAGAATTCAGCAGGTGATCGGAATAAACGTGCCGGTAACCATAGTGGCTCCGAATACGATCGCGCGCAGTGAAGGAAAAGCCAAACGAATCATTGACGAGCGATGACAGAGTTATCCGGCGGCCGATAATGGATGAGCACGGTTTTTAGTGCGGCTACACCCGATCTCATTCTTCATCCGAAAGAATCTCATGTAAGGCCCGGGCGAAGCCTTCGAACAGGGAGGCAGCCCGGGCCTACATTTTCTTGTAAACGGCAAATCCCAAAATCAGCGATGCGCAAATACTCTGGCCCTCAAGGTATCTTGTTGCGCTTTGTCAGCCTCTCCAAGCACTTCATAGCATCGAGCCCGCAACAAATAAACTTCACCCTTGTAAGGATTGATCTTGGCTGCCTGGTCGAGATCGGCTACCGCCTCTTGGGTATTGTTCAACTCTATGTACAGGTTGGCGCGCCTCAGTCTGGCCTCCAAATTGTACGGGTCAACACTGATGGCACGAGAATATGCTTCCAGGGCCCGGTCGATGTGTGATTCGGCCATATGAATATCACCCATCGTCACGTATGCCTGAGGGAATGATGATTCAATCTTTAGCGCCAGACCCACTTTGTCAAGGGCGCCCGCGGTATCGCCCTTTCTGAGCAGCGCCTCAGCCAGAACCTGATAGGCTGTTGGATCATCCGGCTCCAGCCGGATAGCCTCATGCAAATCCGCTATAGCTCGATCTAATTGCGTTTCATTGAAATAGAGACCACCTCGGAGCAACCACGCTTCTTGATTGGTGGGATCCAACTGAATGGCTCGGTCCAGGTCCGCGAGGGCTCGATCACCTCGGGTCACAAGTTTAAATATCTCGGCTCGTTTCACCAACAGCCAAGGGTCATCCGGCCGGCGTTCCAGCGCCTTATTCAGATCGCTGAGGGCCGACAGATAATTGCCGGTCCCAAGATGCAGGACCGCTCGATTTATGTAAGGGAGGGGGTTGTCCGGCTCCAGAACAATGGACCGTCCGAGTTTTTCGAGTGCTTCCTGGTGCCTGCCCATCATCATAAGAATCGTGGCCTGATTCATGTACAGTATTGAATCGTTAGGGTCTGTTTCAGCAGCCTTCTCGTAATCCCTGAGAGCCTGGTCGAAATCATTTAGGGCACGGTATGCGTCCGCCCGGTACCAGTGGATTTGCTTCATATCGGGATCTATCTCAAGGGCCCGGTTGAAATCATCGACGGCCTTCACGGGTTGAGACATCTTTAGATAAGCAAAACCTCTGCGGAAGAGGGCTTCGGCATTCTTTGGGCGAATTTTGAGAAGTTGATCCATCTCACCGATTGCAGCCTGAAAATCCCTCTCTTCCACTTGAATGGCGGCCCTTCCAAAATATGCGTCCTCTTCGTTGGGGTCTAGGGCGGTGCTTTTATTAAAAAGTCGCAGGGCCTCCGGGTAATTTTCTTTGTAAAAGTAGACCAGACCCATGGCAGTGATCACAGGCGCCGGATTGTCTCCTATGTTTGAGGCCCGCTCTAGGTCCTTCAGTGCTCCGTCCAAATCACCCTTTCTTGCAAGCAATTTACCCCTCGCCTCCCATGCCGCCCGGAAATTCGGATCTATCTCCAAAGCTGCGTCGAAATCTTTCAGCGCCGCCTGGTATCCTTCGATCCTCTCTCTGGCCTGTCCTCTCACAACCAATGCCACGGCATTTCGAGGATCCGTGCGAATCGTCTCATCTAGCATTTCAACAGCTTTCGCGAACTGGCCTTCTTCAATTAGTCGCCTCGCACGCTCGATTTTGGATGACGGAAACCAATCACATCCCGAAAGCGCAAAATATACAGCACACAGCAAAATGCTATAACTAGCAAGAACTTTTATGTTATTTGATCCGAAAATGCGCATAGACGTACAACACTAAACCCACGAACATCTCAGATTCGTGGCTGAGGTTCACTTGGTCATTTCTATACGCAAGCGTAGTTCCACAAAACAGTTTTGTCAAATGATCGCCTATCTGGATGGCAAGCTGCAGGAACCCCGACCGGGAGAGGACGTCGGTCCAATTAAGCAAAAACGGCAACGCTCTTTTTACTTGATCATTGCGGGATATTGTGGCTAAATAAGATTGAAGATACGGTTTGGTATAAGGAATAGCTAAACCTAAACTAGAAGTTAATCGATGGACCCAGCCGTCAGCGCCGGAGGCTCTATGAACGTTTTTTGGGAAGCTTTGCCCCACGTGCAGAATTTTTTCCAACTCAACTTTCTTTTCAGCGGCCTGGAAGTCTCCTCCACAATGATTCTTGCCGCCCGGCTGTTTATCCTCACAGTTTTGGGAGGGGGCCTTCTGTGGGCGATGTTTAAGATAATAATAAAATTCTTGGACTGCGCGCAGACATTTCTCGCTAATTTGGGCCAAATCCCCTGGATTTTTTACGTGTTGCTGCTCATGTTGATCCCGGTGTCCGCCGAAAGTCTGGGCGCGAAGTGGATAGGGTATATTCTCCTGATCTTGGCTCTTCTGGGTTTTTCATTGTGTGCGGTTCTCGCGATGGTGGCATGGAAGTACGGTGTGGACCAAGCTCTCCGGTTCATCAACCGACTGCGTCATCCGCATCCAAGCTCCGTGCCTGCTCCTACCCGCGAATCCAGTATGCCGCCGGATAACGTAGTAGGCAGCTTTGTGGACTAGTCGTAGTTTGCTGTCCGCTCCAATGGGCGCACCGGATGATTTTCAAGGTGATTTCCTGAAAAAGCTGTCTCTATGGGATTTGCATGGTCTTCTTGATTTGGCGCCCCCGGTCCCAGGTTCATAAATGCCGTTTCAAGGACGCACTGTACGTCCCTTATTTCCGCTTTTCAAATTGGATGAGATACCGTATTTCAATTTCCTTCTCGACCGGATGATCCGTCAACAGCGCGAGCCGGCCCAGGTGGAAGTATTGCCCGGCCTCTTTCCCAAGTCTGACCTGGATGTTGAAAGGAACAGTATTCCGAGGTTCGACCACAACCGTCTGTGGCACTAGATGAGCTTTGATATCTCCCATCCGATTCTCAATTCCCGTCACAGTGCAAATTCTGTCTGACAAGTTGGTAAGCTTCACCGGGAAGGTAACCATGTCGGTAAAGTTGCGCAGCTTCTTGGCCAAACTGGGAGGCTCGAGTATAAGTTCTCTGACCACGTCGGCCAACAGGGTCAGCTTGAATACAGGTTTGGTACGATCGTTGGAATGCACGAAAATGCTCTGTCGTTGTCGACCGGGCCTCAGTCCGGTGCTGTCGAATATCACACTGATCTTGCTCTTGCCATTGGGAGGAACTTCTGAACTGTTCTCAACTCCCTTTGTGCAACCGCAGCGGGTCTCAATCTTCTCTACGATCAGCGTGCTGTCCCCGGTATTGGTAAAAACGAATTCTTCGGTGACAGTTTTGCCGTAAAGCACTTTTCCGTAATCATAGGTATCTCTGTCGAAGCTGATCCTGGGGCCGCTTCCGGCCATTGCTAATTCAGGTATTATCAGTAACGCTACCAAGATTGCACAATGCTCAGGCCGCATAATTCATTGTCTCCATTGTTAGGTTTCACCGTGGTCTGACTGACCGCGGAGACGAATTGGTTCCGATCATCGCCCCCTTTTCGGCGATACTATCGAATTCGGGCGCTGTCGGCAACGTTACGCGGCGTACTGTTTCGAGGCTGAGTCTTCGCGTGCGAGCTTGTCGTTTTGACCAACGGAATATGTTATATGGAGAATGCAAACCTAATGAAGTGAGGCGTGCCGTGTTCGGTATATCCATGTGGGAAATTGTGTTGATTTTGGTGGTGGCCCTGATCTTTCTCGGCCCGCGTCAACTCACGGAGACCGCCCGAGTTATAGGAAAATTGTACAGAGAAATCCAGAAGATGGCTTACGATGTTCGTAACTCGATAGATTTTGACTCCGAATTGTCTTCACCGCCTCAGAACACCTACACATCGAGCAAAAAAGAGCCTGGTCGCCCGGCCGGGCAGGATCAGGACCTTTTACCCCCACCGGGAGAGAAATCCGGGCCCGATTTTTATGCCGAGCTCCTGGAGAAGTCGAAAGAAGAAGAAAAGAAGACGGAAAAAGAGGTCGAAGAGTCTTCCGAGAGTTCCAAGGAAAGTGGTTCCGGCCCGGATCAAGCAGGCGACAAGGATTCCAACGGCAGCCGTAAGACATGAGAGACTTCCTGCTCCTTTTATATCCAAGATGGAGGAAACTGCGTCACCGGATCGACAAACCGGGTGCGGAAAGGAAGCGCCTGGTGTTCATCGGTTTGCTGGTGTTGGGTCTGTGGGCAGTGCTTTACGTGGTCTGCTTCAAAGCATTGACCTATTTTGCCGCGGAAGAAATGTTTGGAGTAGTGGCCGCTACCAAGCTTCTCTCCATGATACTGGTTACTCTTGCCTTCGTAGCCGTGATCAGCAATGTAATCACAAGCTTTTCCACTTATTTGCTGGCCGAAGATCTGGAATTGATCATGGCGTCGCCTGTAGCCGGCTGCGCGCTTTACACGGCGAGGTTTGTCGAAACCTTGGCTGAATCGTCGTGGATGGTGGTACTGTTTGGGTTCCCTATTTTTTTGGCGTACGGCAGGGTTTTTTCCACTCCCTGGAGTTTCTATGCGGTGAGCCTGGTGGGTTTCGTTTGCTTGCTGGTCATGATAACGGCCGCGGCCGTTTTTTTGGTCCAGCAGCTCGTGCGATCTTTCCCGGTGAGGCGACTCCGAGACCTGTTCATCTTCATAGGTCTGTTGATTTTCGTGGCAATTTATCTGCTGTTCCGGATGATGCGGCCTGAGGAGCTTCTAAATCCTGAAGGTTTCGCATCGGTCATGGACTACCTGTCGATCATGTCTGAGTCCTCCACGCCCCTATTGCCCACTACATGGTTCATGACTGTTCTGCGACCCTATATTACCGGCTACGGCTTCGAAGATATTCCCTTGTATCTCGGCCTGCTCCTTTCAGGTGCTGCAGTCGCTTTCAGGCTCGCCGGCCACAACCATGAAGCAATTCACTTCTATGGATATTCCAAGGCAATGGAATCACGAGGGGCACGGCTCAGCAAAAGCAGACTGATTGTTGCATTCTCCGCAGCGCTGCATCGTATTACGGATCGTACCACTGCAAATCTTGTAATCAAAGAAACTTTGCTTATGGCCAGGGACTGGGGGCGTATCAGCCAATTGCTTCTGCTGCTGGCGCTCATATTGGTTTATCTGTATAATTTCAGTGTGCTGCCCACTCTTGACTCCCCCGACTTTGCCATCTTCCTCAAGAGCACCATTGCTTTTCTAAACATAGGGCTGGCTGGTTTCGTACTCTCCTCACTTGGGGTGCGATTCTTATTCCCCGCCATTTCGGGTGAAGGCCGCGCCTTCTGGATCTTAAAGGGGTCTCCTGTAGGTTTAAGAAAAATTCTGTGGGTGAAATTCTTTTTCTATCTGGCTCCGATGCTGGTGCTCGGTCTCTTTCTTGTGATAGTGACGAATCGCTTGCTCGGCATGGGCCTTTTCATTTCCATCGTTTCGACGATCACGGTGGCCTTACTGACCGTAGGGATAACATCGCTTTCCATCAACATGGGAATTATATATGCAGATTTCAAACAATCGGACCCTAACAGGGTCTTTGCCGGCATAGGCGGACTGTTGACTATGATTTATTCCGCGCTCGCGGTAACAGCCGTGATCCTGCTTGAAGCATTCCCTGTCTACAGAATCACGGTTGCAGTGTTTTATCGCCTGCGCCTTACCGGCTTGGATTATACGTTTATTGTGGTTTGTTTCGCTGCCGCCCTTGCTTTGGCTGCCTTCTTGATCCTACAACCTCTTCGCATAGGCTTGAATCGTATCACTGAGTTGGAAGTGTGAAAGGCCTGACCATATGACCGAAAGAAGCGACGTCTCAATACCTTGCGGAACACTAATGCTTGAAGGCATATTGGAAATTCCCTCTCCCGCCCCTGCCTCGATACATCCGGCGGTCATTTGCCACCCACATCCTCTATTTGGCGGCAACATGCATAACAACGTAGTTAGAGCGGCAAGAAACGCGCTTGTTGACAACGGATTCGCTTGCCTCAGATTCAACTTCAGAGGCACGGGCGCCAGTTGGGGCACTCATGGCAATGGAGTCGATGAAGTGGAAGACGTCCTTGCCGCAGTTGACTTTGTGGAAGCTACGCCGAAAATTGACCGCAACGGATTAGTGCTCGCCGGCTACTCTTTCGGCTGCTGGGTGGGCCTAAAAGCCATCGCGAGTGACCCTCGGCCCCAGGGACTCATAGGAATTTCGCCACCGGTTGATAGTTATGACTTCGATTTCCTCAAACATGAGAAGCGGCCCAAGCTGCTCATCGCTGGTGACCGCGATTTCGTGTGCTCGAAAAGGGCTTTCTTGGAGCTTTTGGATCAGATTCCGGAACCCAAACACGGGGTAATAATTCCGGGAGCCGACCATTTTCACATAGGCCACGAGGAAACCATCATTAAGGAGATCAAATCCTTTCTGCAAAAATTCCAGTTTGATGTAGCCTAAGATTTTCGTGAACCAAGACAATCTGTTTCCTTACGCATTCACTTGCTCGGGGCTCACCGTGTGATTGCGAGGAGTGAAACGAAAGCAATCTTATAGGGGCATGGCATGTGCCCTCTTCTCGATTCCCGTTTTCACGGGAATGACAGGAGATTGCTTCGCTCCCTTCGCAATGACACCTTTGGCCGCCTTGTAGCTGAAGGCATACCTGTTTCCATCTTACCTTATTGCTCATAAGGATATTTTCCACTATTGTGTTTGGCCATCATATTTCAACGCCGGAGAGGCAATCATGGGATTCGCATCCAGTTCGGTTTCTCTGATTCGATATCGTGTCCGAGGAGAAATAGAGGGCTCTTTTTGGGACGCGGTCGATGAAGGAATTAGAAAAGGCGCCTTTCGCGAAATCGAGACCACGTCCGACGAAATCGGCATGGGATGGACCTCTATGGAGGACTTCACTGACCACGTGTTCAAGGGAGCTTCGTACGTCAGGGGGAATTATGTGGCTCTCTCCTTGCGCATTGATGCTGTGCGGGTCCCGCCGCGGGTGCTCGAAATTCACCTCAAGAAGGAAGCCGGAAAGATGGCGGAACAGGCAGGGGGCAGGAGGCTGTCGGCTGCTGAACGTCGGGACCTGAAAGAGCGTCTGAAGGAATCGCTTAGGAAACAGGTTTTCCCTTCCATCCAAGTTTACGATCTGATTTGGGACACGGTTAACGCGACAGTTTACTTTGGGAGCCAGTCACCAAGGGCACAAGAACGCGTCGAGCAACACTTTAAGAAGTGTTTCGGATTGACCCTGGTTCCGCTCATAGCCTTCATACGGGCTGAAGAGATGCTCGATGGCAAAACCGGGGCACAACGCCTCGAAACCCTGAAACCATCCATCATGATGCCGTAGGATCATCGCCTGCATCGGTGACCCTGAATAAACAGAACTAATAGGACTCGCTTATGGATTTCTTGGACATTCTTCGAGAAAAAGCTTTCCTGGGACGGGAATTCCTGACCTGGCTCTGGTTCAAGTCTGAACAGACCGGTGGGAGAATTGAGCTTCCGGGACAAAAGGTGATCGAGGTCATCTTCCTCGACCGGATGACTCTTGACCTTTCTGATGTTGACACTCCGCAGACAGTCACCTTGAAAGGGGAGCATTCGGAGCTGCGAGAAGGCCTGGCAGCTCTAAGAGAGGGCAAGAAGATCGAGGAGGCCCGGATCTCTGTGAGGTCCGGTAGTAACGATTTTACCACGGTCGTTAAGGCCACGTGGTTTTCATTCGGTTCTTTCAGGACACCGAGGGTGGTCCCGCCGGAAGAATCAGAAGAAGGGATTGAGGGCGCATTCCTTGAGAAGGTCTATCTTATCGAAGAAGGAATGGAAGCCATTGACGCGCTTTTCGAGTATTTCCTGAGCCTCCGAATTTCTGAGGCATGGGAGACGATGGAACTCCCGGCGCTCCGGCAATGGGTGGCTTCTGCCGGGGCTTAGACCGATGCCTGCGGCTCAACGGGTAAGCTTCGATTTCAAGATTGACAAGGCCAGCCATATGGTTCAGTATAAATGGTTGTCCGTCGGCGCTATCTGAAAGGAGTTCCGATTAGGACGCTGAAGAGTGGCCCAGACTCAATTCCCCGATAGCTCAATCGGCAGAGTCCCGCCGTAGGCGGGATTAACCACGATTGAGGAGACTTGTTCAACTTCGGGGAATGGTGAAGGTTGGAAGGCAGCATTACAATTGTTCCCCGATAGCTCAATCGGCAGAGCGGGTGGCTGTTAACCACTAGGTTGTAGGTTCGAGTCCTACTCGGGGAGCCAAAAAAGATAAATCATCCCGCTCGGTTAGAAACAAGCCGAAGCGGGATGTTTCGTCTCAGCGTCAGGTTTGTGCAGCCTTTGAATTTCTCAACGGAGCTGAATGAGATTAGGTGAGGGTTTGGGAGGCGGCACGAGACAAAACTCACCATAGGCCTAAATTACACCAGGCGTTGTGGCAGCATCTCGTAAAGTTAATGGCGCCAGAGCGAGAAGTTGATCTAGTGCCTTCTATTTCTTCTTCGCAGGCGCTGTCTTCGCTTTCGGTTTGGGCTTAGGCTTCGCTGTCGCCTTGGGCTTCGGTGCTGCTTTAGGCTTTGGTGCCGCTGCCTTGGGTTTGGGTGCCGCTTTAGGCTTAGCTGTGGCCCCCTTAGGCTTGGGTTTCGCTGCTGCTTTAGGCTTAGTTGCTGCTTTCGGTTTGGGTTTCGCCTTGGGCTTCGGTGTGGGCTTGGTTGCCATGGTTAATTCCCTCCTCTGATTTATTAAGGAGCGGAATATATCTAGGAAAT